>JBDHVF010000026.1:0-24609 GCA_039809605.1 Polyangiales bacterium
CGCGCGTGGCCGCGAGCGTATGGGGGCGCGGCGCGGTGGCGGTGCTCGGACGCGCGGCGCCGGTGCTCTACGTGCGAGCGGGCGTCCGCGACGTGCGCTTCGACGGCGCCGGGCGCGCGCTGCTCGGCGACGCGTGGGTGGCCCGCGCGTGACGGGCCGTTGCGCGCGGCGCCCCGTCGCTGCGATGCTCGCGCGGTGGAGACCCGCACCTTTCTCGCGATGCTCGCCGCAGGGTTCGCGCTGCTCGCGCTCGGCGGAGGCGTCGGACAGAGCCGCGACGCGGCGCGGTCGGGCCTCGGGCCCCTCGGCCTCGCGCTCAAGGGCGCGGGCCTCGCGCTGCTCACCTACGCGCTCTATCGGCTGGTGAAGGGCAACCTGTAGCCCATGGCCGACTTCGTCCCGTGGGTGTCGCCCGACGTGAGCGTGCGGATGCTCACGCCTGCGACGGGCGCGTTCGCGTTCTCGCCCGACGACGCGCGGCTCGCGTGGGTCGAGGGCGACGGGGCCGTGCGCGTCACCGAGCTCGATTCGTCGCGCACGGTGGCGACGCTCGACGGCGACCGCGTGAGCGCGCTCGAGTGGACCTCGCCCGAGACGCTCCGCGTGCTGCGCCGCGCGGGCGGAGACGCGACGCTGCACGTGCACGCGCTGCCCGACGGCGGCGAGCTCGCGCGCGTGGCGCTGCCGGGCGTCGGGGTGCGCCCGCTCTCGATCGCGTCGTCGGTGGGCGGCCGCGCGGCGCTCGTCGGGCGCGAGAGCTGGGGATGGCCGCCGAGCCGCCAGCCCGAGGTGACCTGGCTGGTGCGCGGCGAGCTCGGCGAGTCGGTGACGCGCTTCGACCCCTACGCGCTCGCCGAGGCGGGCCTGCGCGAGCGCATCCACGTCATCCGCTGCGCGATGAACCCCGACGGAGGAGCGCTCGCCGTCGCGTCCGGCGCGGCAGGGCCCGGGGCGGGAAACGCGGCGCGGGTCGCGTTCGTCGACGTCGCGACCGGGTCGTCGACGGCGCACGCGCTGCCAGAGCGCGCCGATCCCACGGTCGTGTCGTGGGTCTCACCCTCGCGCGTGCTCGTGGCCTCCCTCGACGCGAAGGACCTCACGGTGATCGAGACGATCGACGCGCTCGGAGAGCGCGTCGAGGTCGCGCGCCTCGCACCGCTGGAAATGACCCACTACGACGCGCCCCTCGACCTGCACCCCGACCGCGGGCGCTTCGTAATCGAGATCGAACGGCTGCGCGAGCGTCGGGGCGACGCGATCCTCGCCGCGGTGCTGCGCATCCCCGAGCCCGGCGCTCCGCCCGTGAAGCGAGAGTTGATCCTGCTCTCTGAGTCGTCGTCGGGCGACCGCCCGACACGCCGCGGCGGCGGCGCGTGCTGGGACGCCGCGGGCCGCCTCATCGTGCTCACGCACCCGCGCCCCGGCGAGGCGCGCCTCACGCGGCGCGACCACGCCTCGTCGTCGCCCCACACGCTCGCGCACTTCGCGCTCACGGGCGAGCGGCCTCACGAGCTCTCGCTGCACCCCTCGCCGCGGCGCACGCGGGCGGCCGCGGCGTGGCTCACGCTCGACCGCGGCCCCGCCGAGCGCGTGCGGCGCCTCGCGCTGATCGAGCTGTGAGCGCGGCGGCGCCCCTCGCTCGCCGCCGTCGCGGGGCCGGTGATACCCTCGCGCGCGCCATGACCACGTCGGCCGCGCCGCGCCCCAGAGTCTCGATCGAGGAGTACCTCGCGATGGAGGCGTCGGCGACGGAGAAGCACATCCTCTGGGACGGCGAGGTCTTCTCCGTCGAGGCGATGTCGGGAGGGACGCCCGGCCACAACACCATCTGCGCGAACGTGATCGTCGCGCTCGGCAACGCGCTGCGGCCGTCGCGGTGCCGCGTGATGACCTCGGACCAGAAGGTGTGGGTGCCGCGCAGGGCGGGCTTCGTGTACCCCGACGCCACGGTGCTCTGTGGCCGCCCCGCGCTCTACCCCGGCACGGTCGACGTGGTGGTCAACCCCGCGATGATCGTCGAGGTGCTCTCCGAGGGCACCGAGCGCTTCGACCGCGGGGAGAAGTTCGAAGGCTACCGCTCGATCCCCTCGCTGCGTCACTACGTGATGGTCTCGTCGACGCACCCGCTCGTGGAGCACTACGCCCGCGCCGAGGGCGACGCGTGGCTCCTGCGGGCGTACGGCGCGGGCGACGAGGTTCGCACCGGCGCCCCCGACGTCGCGCTCGCGGTCGACGAGCTCTACCGCATGGCGTTCGAGCCCGACGAGGGGTGAGCGCGAACGAGCGGTCCATCGCCTCGCGCTGATCGAGCTGCGAGCGCGACGGCCCACCGAGCGCGCGCTACAACGCCCTCGCGATGCCGCCCCTGGTCATGAAGTCCGCGAGGTTGCCCGTGCGCGAGGGCCGCTCGCTGCGCCTCGCGGTCGTGGCCGACACCCACGGCCGCCCCCACCCCGCGGCCATGGACCTCATCGCCGCGCAGCGCCCCGAAGCGATCCTGCACGCGGGCGACATCGGCGACCTCGCGGTGCTCGACGCGCTCGCGGCCGTCGCGCCCGTCCACGCGGTGCGCGGCAACATCGACACGCGCGCAGAGGGCCTGCCCGACGCGCTCACGCTCGACCTCGTCGAGGGCGAGCGTTTGTGGATGCGCATGCTCGTCGTGCACATCGCCGTGAACGGCCCGCGGCTCCGCGCCGACGTGGCGCGCGTGGCGAGGGCCGAGCGCGCGACGCTGGTCGTGTGTGGCCACTCGCACGTGCCCTTCGTCGGGCGCGACGGCGGGCTCGCGGTGTTCAACCCGGGCTCCGTCGGGCCGCGGCGCTTCGGGCTCCCGATCGTGTTCGGCGTGATCGAGGTCGCCCCGAGCGGCGCGCGCTTCGCGCACATCGACTGCGAGACGGGCCGCGCGTGGCGCCCGCGGTAGAGCGCCGTCAGCGCGCCGTCGCGCCGTAGAACACCGCGTCCGCGCGCGTGAGCACCGTGGCCGCGCCGTTCGACGCGCCGACGCGCAGCACCACGCCCTCGCAGGTGAGCCCGTAGAGCGTGCTCCCGAAGGCCGCGAGCGCCCACACGCAGCGGTAGCCCAGGCCGCCGAGCACGCGCGAGCGCCCCGTCGCGAGGTCGAACTCCACGAGCGTGTCGAGCGACGAAGGGTCGGCGCGCGCGCTCGCGAGCAGGCGGCCCTCGTACACCGCGAGGTCGCCGCTCGCCTCGAGCCCCGGCGGAAACGACGCGACGAAGCGGGTCGCCCCCGTGCGCGGCTCCACGCGAAAGAGCCCCGCGCTCCCCGCGGCGTACACGGTGCCGTCGGGCGTGGCGTCGAGGGCCGTGAGGGGCTGCCCCGTGGCCGAGAGGTACGTGCCCCGGCGCGTGGAGGCGTCGAGGCGCCACAGCTCGCCGCGCGAGGTCACGGCGTAGAGCGTGCGGTCGGGGTGCAGCGCGACGTCGGTGAAGGGCGCCACCGGGCCGAGCGAGCGCAGCGCGCCCGAGGGGAGCTCCACTTCGAAGAGGTCGGTGCTCGTGTTGGCGAGCACGCGGGCGACGCAAGCGCGCGCCGGGTCGCAGCGGTGGCTGATGGGGCAGCGGCCGTCGTCGGGCGTCGACGTGCAACGACGCATCCCCTCGTCGCAGGCGTCGACGGTGCAGCCCACGCCGTCGTCGCAGCGCACGGGCTCGCCCGCGGCGCACCCCGTCGCGAGGCAGCGCTCGACGCCGTTGCAGTAGCGCCTGTCGTCGCAGCGCGCGTCGTCGGGCGCGTGCACGCAGCGGCCCGCAGCCGCGTCGCAGCGGTCGCGCGTGCAGGGCACGCGGTCGTCGCAGTCGCGGTCGGCGCGGCACTCGGGGACGCGGCCGTCGAGTGCGTCGCTCACCTCGCCCGCGTCGCCCGCGTCATCGACGCGCAGGCCGGTGCGCGCCCCGCAGCCCGTGAACCCGATCGCGTAGAGGAGCAGCATCGCGGCGCGCATCGCGAGGCACGCACCTACCACATCGCGGCGCTCCACGTCGTTTCGCGTGCGATCATCCGTCGCCATGGACGTACCGCTCGCCCCCTGCCCCGGCTGCTCGCGCCACGTGAAGGTCTCCGACGCCGCGTGCCCGTTCTGCGCGACCGCGTTCCCACCCGACGTCGCGACGCCGCAGGCCGATGCTTCGGTCGCCCCCCACGCGCCGCGCCCACCAGCGCCCGCACCCGCCGACCGCGGCCTACGGATCGCCCGCGCCGCCCTCGGGGCTCGACGGGCTGTGACGCACGCTCGCGCTCGACGCGTTGCGGGCGGCGCCCGATTCGAGGCTGTGGTTGGCGTTCAGCAGGCTCGAATCGAGGGACGAGGCCCGCCAGCGTCGGGGGATGTGTCGCGGCCGCGTCGACGCTCCGCGAGCGTGCGTCGCATCGGGCCGGTGGCGCGCGTCTCCGCGGTGGTCGCTCGTCGCGGTCGACGTGACCGCGGCGCCCGACGACGCCCGCGATCACCACAACAGCCCCGTCCACCCGCACGCGGCGAGTGGAGCGCCTGCCGTCCAGGCGATCGCGAGCGCGCGCGTCAGCGCCGCGTCGCGCACGTCGCGGAGCGCGCGGTCGACCTCGTCGAACGAGCCCGCGAGGGCCGTGAACGCCGCGCCGGATCGGTCGTCGCGATACCCCGGCCCGAGCCACCCCCCCTCGACGCGCACGGCGACGGGGCCGCGACACCACGCGGGCATGATCGACGCGCTCAACGGCGGGCTGCCGTCGTCGAACACGATCTCGTGCTCGCCGAGGTAACGGGCTCCCTGACGCCACTCCGTGCGGTCGAGGGCCTTCGGCGTGCGCATGGCATCGCGCAGGATCCACAACGCGAGGAGGAGCCCCAGCGCGCCGCCGATCGTCCACTCCGACACGGGTGCGAGCGGGCGACGAACCTCTCGCACGCCGCCGCGCACGACCCGTCGAAGGCCGTAGTCGAACGCGACGCTCGCGATGTCACGCTCCGGAATCAGAAGTTGTGCGACGGGGTCGTGGCCGAACGACGGGCCTTTGTCGCAGGGGAAATAGACGAAGCCCGCGTCCCGCCGATCGGGCGCCGCTTGGAGGCCGATGCGGGCCACGCAACGGTCACCCGGTGTCTCCGTGGCGCCCCAACTCTCGACCACGAGCCCATGGACATGACGTCGATGGAGCACGCGGCCCTGCTCATCGGGCGGAAGGCGCTCCCAGAGATCGGGGCGGCGCGTGAAGGAAGGCACCCGCAACGTCTCGGGCGGATGTTCGAGCCACGTCGGGTGCGCGCAGGTGACGAACGCTCGCTCCCACGACGAGCACTGCGAGCGCGAGCACCGACGCCGCCACGAGCCACGACAAGGCCCGGTGCGTGAACGCGCGTCCGCGACGCAGCGCGAATAGCGCCACGAGGGCGACGAAGGGCGCGATGGGCACGATGGCGCAGCCGAGCACGGCCCCCACCGGTGCGATGGGGTTGTCGCCGTAGTGCCCCAACGCGAGCAGCCTGTTCGAGAGCATCACATGGACCAGGAACGCGGAGAGCGCCCCCATCAACGCCACCGCGGCGCTCCGCACGACGGTCACGCGCGGCGAGGGTCGCTCGGTGCTGCGCTGCTCCAGGAACGTGAGGCCGATCGTCAGCACCAACCACCACGAAGGCACCCACGCCGAGAGCCCCGCGCTGTTGACCCTCACGATCCCGAACATGCTCACGATGTAGCCGACGAAGGCGACGACGCAGGCGATCCCCATCGCCCACCACACCTCGGGGCCGCCGGCTTCGCGACGTGGAGGAGCGTCGCGAGGCAGGTCCACGAACCCGGTCGGCCAACGCGGCTCGGGCATCACCCGCTTCCACACCCGAAGCGCGAGGCGTCTGCCCGCTGACTCGTTCGCGACGCCCATCGCGTGATTCTCTCACGCGCGGGCGAACGACAGGTAAGCCGCTCGCCGCGCGCGCTGCCCCGCGAATCGCCCCGCGCCGCGGTGTACGCTCGGGCGCCATGAGAAGGCCGCGCACGATCCCGGGGCTGGTCGTCGCCTTGATCCACGCTCGCGGGCTCACCCGCGCCGCGCTCGTCTCCGTCGCGCTCGCGGCGCTGGCGCTGACCGCACTCTTCCAACGACCTCATTCCACCGCCAGGGTCGACGCGCGCATCGCGCGTGAGGCGTCGTCGTGGCGGAGCGCGCCCGCAGAAGGCCCCGTGTTCCGCGGCGACGCGTCGGTGATCGCGACGCCCGAGGGGTGGCTCCTCGCCTGGATGCGCTGGGAGCGCGGACGCCCCAACACGATCCAGGTCGCGGCGCTCGACCGCGCGGGTGCGCTCCGTGGCGCGCCGGTCACGGTCTCGTCGCGAGAGCTCCTCTCGCGTCACCCTCGCCTCGCCCGAGGCCCGCGCGGAAACGCGCTGGTGTGGGCCTCCTCGCCCGAGGACGCCTTCGCGCCGCACGCATGGTTCACCGTCGTCGACGACGACGCGCGCGTCACGGTCACGCCCCGCCCCGTGGGCGCGGCCGACGACGAGAGCCTCGGCCCGCTGGCCGCGTGGGACGGTGAGGGCTGGGGCGTCGGCTGGCCCCGCATCCGACCGACGTGGGGCTACACGCTCGTGCGGCTGTCGGCCGACGGATCACCACGCGGCGAGCCCACCTCCCTCGACGAACGGGATGGGTGGCTCCGCTCCGCGCTCGTGTGGAACGGCTCCGCGTGGCTCGTCGCCCAGTCCACGTACAAGCCGAGGGCCGACGCGAGCGCCGTGCGACTCACGTGGATCGAGCGCGGCGGACGCGTGGTCGCGAGGCACGAGCTCGCGCGATCTCGCGGCGAGCTCGGCGACATCGTGGCGACGACGCGCGGCGCATCCGCGTGGGTGCTCTGGGGCGAGGACATGGGCTTCGGCGTTCGCCACGACCCGCGCCTCGCTCGCGTGGACGACCGCGCCGTGGCGCAGCCGCCGAGGCCGCTGGGCCCTCGCCGCAGCGGCAGCGTCCCTGCGATCGCGTGCGCGGGCGACGGCTGCACGCTCGCGTGGACCGAGGTGCCCGAGCGCGGCGACGAGCCCGTGTTCTACGTGCAGCGCGTCGACGCCGACGGCGCTCCTCGCTCGGCGCCCCGACGGGTCGGCGCCGAAGATCATGCGTGGCCGCGGTTCGCCGCGACGATCGCGTCGTCGCTCGACGAGCGCGAGGCGCTGGCGGTGTGGCCCGCGGGGCGCGGGGATCGCGGCGGCCTGCTGCTCGTCAGGCTCGACGCCGACGGGGCGCTCGTCGGCCCGCCGCGAGAGCTACTGCCGTAGGAGGGTCGGCCGCAGGTCGAGCACGGGCGGCGCGTGCACGAAGGCCACACGCAGGATCAGTCGTAGAAGGTCTGAAGCCTCGCCGCGGCAGGTCGCGGACCTATCGCGGCGGCCGAGGCACCCGACGAACCGCAGCGTCGCGGTGAGGATCACGCGGCGGGAGCGTGACCGTGAGCGCCTCGATCTCGGGCAGCGCCCGGTGGAGTCGCCGCGACACGAACGTGGCCGCGAAGGGCGCGTCGAACACCAGCATCACGACGTAGACGCCCGCGAACGACTCCGCGTCGACGAAGGGCTCGGCCTCCGCGTGCACCAGATGGACGTGCCCTCCGCGCGCGAGCGCCCGCGCCTCGACCTCGTCGGCCACGAGCGAGATCGCCGGGTCCGCGACCTCGCGCCACCCCTCGGGGAAGGGCTGCGACGTAGCGTTGCCGCCGTCACGGCGAGAGTCTCCCGCCAGCGCAGGCGCCGCACAACCGCGCCGCGCGGTTTCACCAGACGGTTGCGTCCGCGCTTCGCGTGCGGCGATGCCGCGCACGCCTGGATGGTCGCGCCCCTCGCGGCGGAGCCCGTCGGGTCGGAGTTCGCGATGTACGCGTGCGTGAACGTCGGCGCCACCACTCGTTCCTACCCCAGCCCCGGCACCCTGCGCAGCTCGCCCGCGGCCACCAGCGCCTCGAACACCAGCGCCGCCGCGGCCTGCGCCGATCGGGGCGCGTCGGCCACGAGCGCCTCGCGCACCTGACGGTACTCGTCGAGCAGGCGCGCGAGCTCGAGCTCGGGCGCGTCGTCGGCGAGGCCGTCGATGTCGACCTGCACCACCCTGCGCACGGGGAACTCCCCCACCGCGTCGCGCAGGTCGTGCTTCAGCCGACGCACCATCACGGCGTCGAGCTGCTTCGCCGACTTGATGGGGATTCCCCGGCAGAACCGCTGCGGGTCGAGGATCTCCAAGAGGGCCGCGAAGGAGTTGGAGTGCCCGTTGTGGGGCGTGGCCGAGAGGAAGAGCCGGTGGTCGAAGCGGGGGGCGATCTCGCGCACCACGCGGGTCATCTTCGAATCGACGGCGTACTTCGAGCTGCTCGCGGGCGCGGCGTTGTGGGCCTCGTCGAGGATCAGCAGCGCGGGCCCGACGCTCGCGTCGGCGAGCCAGTCTCGCAGGGGCGCGGCGTAGTCCTCGTCGCGAAGGAGCGCGTGGGAGATGATGAAGTGCGCGTGCGTCGACCAGGGGTTGACGCCGTAGCCGCGCTCGCGGCGCTTCGCGAGCACGTACCCGCGGTCGAGGATGACGAAGGGCAGCCCGAAGCGCGCGTCGAGCTCGTCGCGCCACTGGAGCACCACCGACGGGGGCGCGGCCACCACCACGCGCCGCACCTTCTGGCGCATGAGCAGCTCGCGCAGGATGAGCCCCGCCTCGACGGTCTTTCCGAGCCCCACGTCGTCGGCGATGAAGAGGTTGACCCTCGGGAGCTGGAGCGCCTTGCGCAGGGGTTCGAGCTGATAGGCGTCGATGCGGATGCCCGCGCGAAAGGGCGCCTGGAGCAGCCGGGGGTTGGTGGAGGTGACGCAGTTCCACCGTTGGGCGTGGAGGTACGCGGCGAAGCGCGCGGGCGGGTCGAAGCCGCGGCGGGCCACGTCGCGCCACGCGGCGCCCTCGATGACGTGCGCGTCGAGCTCGTGCTCTCACAGCACCGCGAGGGGGTCGCCCTGGGCGTCGTCGTCGAGGCACGAGAGGTTGACCAACGTGGCGTCGCCGGGCCGTGGTGGTGGCGTGACGTCGTCGACCAGGTACCGCCGCGAGCGCACGCGCACCACCTGACCAGGGAGCGGAGCGTCGGTGAGTGCGGCCACCATCGCGGGGGCGCTACGGAATCGCGGAGGGGGGGAGGGTGTCAAGCAATCGCCCCCGTAGCGTCTCTGGCGCGCGATACTGGATTCGAACCAGTGGCCTTGGGCTTCGGAGACCCGAGGGCAACGCCTGAAAACAAGTGGTTTCGTGACGACGTGGGCAGTCCGTGGGCTGTTCGAGTGCCGCTCGCCGCGCTGCACGACGCCGCCCTCGACCTGCTCGCCGCCGTCGACGAGGGGCGCCCCGCGGGCCCCCTCGCCCGCGCACTCGCGCTCGATGTGCTGCGCGCGGCGGCGCCCGACTCGAAGCCGTGGCTGCTCGCCGTGGCGGTGCTCGAAGGCGGCGCCCTGCGCGTGCGTCACGCCGTGGAGCTCGCGGGCGTGCTGGTGCAGCTCGCCGAACAGGTCGACGCGAGCGAGGGGAGCGCGCTCGGGTGATGCCCGGCGAGAAGAGGGCACCGCTCATGGATCGTGGTAGCTTTCGAGGCATGGGTGACCCCGCCCGCACCACTCCTGCAACACCGCCCGCCGAAGCTGAACGCGTGGAGCACTACGCGCGACAACTTCGCGCCGCGGGCGTCGACCCGGCGGCCGACCTGACCGCTGAGAGCCCTGCGACGCTCGAAGAGACCCTCGCGTGGCTGCGTGGCGAGGGGCCGTGCCCGGACCGCGGGTAGTTCTCGGACGGCAGTTCTTCCGCACGGCGGCGCGACTCGGGGCTTCGGAGCGGGTCGCGCTGACGGCGACGTTGGAGAGCCTCGACGCCGACTGGCCCGAGCTGCCGAAGCCGTCCGACGTGGCCGACATCCTCGCGCCCGCAGTGACGTGCTGGCGGCGCCGGATCGGAGCCTCGGCGTGGTGGTTGTTCTTCGTGGTGCGAGAGGATCACGTCACCGCGGTCGCGGTGGCGATCCCTCCCTGAGCCGCGCGCTCGGTCTTCCGCCGCCATGATCAGGCGCCCCGATCGACACACCTCGCAGCTCGACGTTTGACGTCCGATGATCATCGCTATCGGACACGCACCTGCGGGTAGCGCAAGGCGGTGAAGCGTTCTCCGAGGCGGTCGTCGACGAGCACGGCGCCGAAGGGGTACCAGTCGACGCACGACGAGATGCTGCGGTCGTGTACCCGTGCGCCGCGGCCGACGAGGTGAGCGCGCCGAGGGCGGTGGTGGTGACGAGCAGGTCGCTCTCCTTGGGGCCGACCACGAGCGCGTCGTCGCCGAGCACCTCGATGCGGTCGACCGCGTGAGGCAGCGCGATCGCCTGCGTCTGCCCCGTCGAGAGCGAGTGCACGAACACGCGGCGAGGCGTCGCAGGTGCGCCCTGGTTCCAGGGGCTTGTGCCAAAAGGTTTCATGCGCCGCGCCAGCCCCGCGGGCGAAGACTGCTCGCGGGCGTGCCCGTGGACCTCCTGTGCGAGCGGGACGCCGGCGAGGGCGAAGCGGTCGGGTGATCGCAGCACCAGCCCCGACCGCGACGCCTTGGTCTACGGCGAAGGGGTGCTCGCCATTCCGAAGGGCTACGACGTGCGGGGGCGCTTCGCGGCGGCTCGCTTCGACGACTGCTTACGAGGCTTCGTTCCGGCCTTCGTGGCCTCCGACGGCGCGCGCTTGATGGCGCGGTCGACGGCAGCGCGGCCTTCGGCCGTGGGTGGGGGGTATGCGGCCGCGAGCGCCGCGAGCTCCTCGCGCGTGAGCGACTTGCCATCGCGGCGCGTGACGGTGACGTGCACGTCGAGGCTCGCGGGCACGCCCGGCGGGTTGGGAACCTTCACGTCGTAGATGGTGGCCATGGAACGATTCTCCTACGGGACGACGGAGAGGGGGAGTCGGCGACGGGTCGCCGAGCGAACCCGCCGACGCATGGAAGCGACGATCGCCGAGGCGAGCCCGCGGCCGCGAAGCATCGCTGCGAAGCCGTCGAGGTTCTGGGGGCCTTTGGCGCCGTTGCAGTCCTCACACGCGGTCACGAGGTTGCGCGGGGCGTTGACCTTCGAGGCCAGCGCCGACGCGGGGAAGTGCGCGCGGGCTCGCACGTGGTCGAGCTCCATGGGTACGCCTGTGGCCCCGCAGTACACGCACGCGCGGCCGTCGCGCAGGAGCACGCGCCGCTGCTGCGCGGCCGAGGGCTCGGCCTTGCTCGGGGGCGGGATCGTGAAGCGGCGGTCGTCGACCGTCACGTGCGCCCCATCGAGGGCGGCGCGAGAGCCGGGGCTTGCGTAACGCGCGTCGTGGCCATCGGGCGCGATGCTGCGGCGGGTCGTGCGACGGCGCAACGATTCGGCGGGCGCAGGCCGAACCGTCGCTGCCGGTGGTCACGTCAACTTCCTGCGGCGCGAGGGCTTCGGCGCGGGCGGCATGGCCGGGGCGACCGTCGGGACGCTCGCGTCAGTCAAATGCGGGTAGCGGCGCAAGTCGGCTGCGATGAGTTCTGCAAGCGCGTGGACGATCCGCTTCCTGCGGTCCGCGGCCTCCTCCGCGGACATCGGTTCGCGGCTTCGCGTGATGACCACGAGGGTGTCGGGCAGCTCACCCGTCGCCGGGTCGCGTTGCCTGAGCAGGATGCCCTCGATCTCCTTCACCACGTCGAGCTCGACCTCGGTCAGCGGCGCGTCGTACTGCTCCTGCACCGTGCGCACGCCCGGAGGGAAGCGTCGGCGGCGAACCATGTCGACCGCGATGTCGTGGTCACGCGCGTCCATCTCGGCCGGGGTGAGCTGCGGGCGGGCAGGCATGCAACGGCGAGGCATCCACCGAAGCTATGACGCCCGCCGTCCTCTGCGCGAGGGCCCGTACGCGGCACCCCAGGTCGATGGTGACGAACCTTTGAACGTCGATCCGCTGCTGGAAGCGCGAGTACGACCGCGTCACCATCTCAATGCGCAAGCCAAGGTAACAGGCGCGGGGGTCGCCCCGCGTGGTTCACCCTCGCGACCTGAACAACCAGCGTCCCATCGTGCGAATGGGCCAGGGCCGGGCGGCTACGCCGCTCTCAATCGTCGCCCGCAGTTCGTCGTCGAACGACGTCCACGGTGCCAGGGGCCTCCCGTTCAGCGGCGCGTGGTCCGGGTGGTGGAACACCCGCGCCCATGCCCACTGCGCCACGCGTGCGTTCAGCATCTCGGCGTGCTCTGGCGTGCCGTCGACTACACGCTCCTCCCACATCTCACCGCACACCCACGGCGGCACGAACAGAAGCGCGTGACGCGGGTCGATGTGGAGGCTCAGGGCGTGCGGCACGTCGAGTCCGACGCCGTACGCCTGCGTGTCCAGGCCGATCTTGCCCCACTGCACCACAGGCCGATCCGATGTGATCAACGCCAGTTCCGGGAAGCGTACGAGCGCGAGGCGCATCGCCAATACCGTCTCCGCGAGCCTGTCGGCGGTGCGCGTCTGGAACGCGAGCAGAGGATCCTTACGAAGCTCGCCGGTCGACGCGTCGATCGGGAGCCCGATCCCGTTGAGCAGACCGGCGAGACGCTCGCGAGTAACGAGACGGTCGAGGTTTCGCGAGAGGAGCTCGACGGCGAAGCGCACAGGCGTATTGATAAACGCCCGTCCGTCGGGCCCACGGAGGAACTGCCACGCGACGAAGCGCGCAAGTGCCTCGCGATGTACGCGCTCTGGGGGAAACCCTCCGGGACCAACGATCGCGTTCAGCGCCCGACTCGCAGGGGCCTCGATGTGCTCGTCGGAGTGGTGCTCGATCCACGCCGGGTCCACGTAGCCCGGCCCATCGAGCGTGTAGAGGTCTTCTTCCCAGCACACGGACTTTGGCGTGGCGACGCCGTGGTTGCCCGCGCGCTCCACCCGCGCGAGCAGCTTGCCGTCGCGCGCGAAGCGGCGGAGCAGGAATTGCGGTACGTAGTGATGTCTTCGGGAGGGGTTCTGTTTGTTGGCCACGGGGCGAGTGTTGGTCAGCCCCTCTTCGCGCGCCAAAAGAGCGACGGACGGCCTCTCCACACGCGGGGTGTCGAGTCCTCCGACCTTTGCCTTCACGATCGGCGCGCCATGCCATCGGGCGCTTCGATCGAAACACTTCGCGACTCGACCTTTGACGTCCGATAATAGCTGCTATCGGACACCAGCGATGCCAGACCCCCACCTTGCTCTCCCTTCCCCTCCGCCGGCGCTCGACCGCGCCGAGGTTCTCGAAGCCGCCCGCAGCTATGTCGAGGCCGCGAAGGCGCCCAACACGCGGCGTTCCTATCGCGCGCAGTGGTCGACCTTCGCGCGTTGGTGCGAGGCCCACGCGCGCGCAACGCTGCCGACGGAGCCAGCCACGCTCGCGCTGTACCTCGTCGAGCGGGCGCAGCACGGCCGCAAGGTCGCGACGCTCGGCCTCGCGCTCTCGGCGATCCGCGCGGCCCACCGCGACGCGGGCCTCGCAGATCCTTCGGACACTCCCGAGGTCCGCGCCGTGTGGGAGGGCATCCGCCGCACCCATGGAACCGCTCAGCGGCGCGCGACGCCGCTCGTCGCGAGCTCCATCCGCGCCATCGCGGCGAGCCTCCCGTCGGGCGAGCTGCGAGCTGCTCGCGATCGCGCCGTGATCCTGCTCGGGTTCGCGGGTGCCTTCCGGCGCAGCGAGCTCGTCGCCCTCGACCTCGGCGACCTGGCGTTCGACGCCGTTCGCGGTGTCGCGGTCACGGTCCGCCGCTCGAAGACCGACCAGACGGGTGCCGGTGCAGTCGTCGCCATCCCGTTCGCCTCGCACACGGACGTCTGCGCAGTGCGCGCGCTGCGGGCGTGGGTCGAGGCCGCGCCAATCACCGCGGGCCCGCTCTTCCGCTCGGTCGATCGCCACGGCAACGTCGGCCAGCGGCTCGATGGGCGGGACGTCGCTCGGATCGTCAAGGCCGCCGCGTCGCGCGCCGGGCTCGAAGCGTCGCTCGTCTCGGGGCACTCGCTCCGCGCGGGGCTCGCCACGACCGCGGCGCTCGCAGGGAAGTCCGACCGCGCGATCATGGCGCAGGGGCGCTGGCGCTCGCGCGCGATGATGGACCGGTACGTGCGGACCGCGGACGTCTGGCGCGACAACGCGGCCGACGGGTTGTTGTAGATCACACACGAGTGCGTCACCGCCACAGCGCACCCGCAGGGAGCTAGCGGCGGACGGGATCGATCTGCTGAACCCTCGGTTTCAGTAGCGTTTCAGCGACTTCCGAAGGCTCCCCTGTCGGCGGCATCGACGCGACGCGCGAGGCTCTCCGTCACGTCCGTCGAGCGCGCGGAGGTCGGCGCACGCAGTTCGATGGCCCGGTCCGGCGCCGTGACGGCGTAGTAGCGGCCCGGCGTGGCGCTCACGAGATCGACGACGTGCGCGAGGCCGTCGACACCGTCGTGCACGACGAGGCGGCGCGGCCTCGCCGTCTGCCCGAGGCCGATCGTGAGCAGGTTCGCGGGTTGCCCCCGACCGTCGGCCGCGAGCGAGAAGGCCGTGCGGCCGCCCTCGTCGTCATCGAGCACGACGACGCTGCCCGAGAGCGAGCGGCCCACGAAGACGAAGCCGATCCAGCGCCGCCGCGGCTCGACGCTGTTCGCCAGCACGCGACCGTCGCCCGCGAGGTCGGGCGCCCCGTCGAGGTCGAGGTCGACGACCGCGGGCGTCTCGCGGAACGACAGCCACCCCACGTCGTCGCGCCACACGACGCGGTCGTCGCGCAGGATCACCGCCGCGCCCTCGTAGGGTTCTCCGCGGTGCGCGGTCGCGAGCAGCACCTCGGCATGACGATCGCCGTCGAAGTCGGCGACCACGGCGCCGAACGGCGCTTCGAGGAGCTGCGGCACCTCGCGCCGCACGGGCCTGCCCGCGCCTCCGCGAAGCAGGTAGCTGCGATCGGTGACGCGCCCGCGCCAGTCGTCGTGCCACAGGTTGAAGACGAACAGGTCGAGCTCCCCGCGCAGGTCGAGGTCCCACGGCGAGAGCCCGACCGCGTGGCCGTGGTGCTCGCGCGGCGGGTCGGCGTCGGGGTCGCCCGACCACGCTTCGAAGCGCCCGTGGCAGTCGCTGCGCGCGAACGTGTCGCGGTGCGCGCGGTAGTTGCCGATCACGAGGTCGGCGCAGCGGTCGCCGTCGAGGTCGGTCACCACCGCCGTGCGGCCGAGCCGAGGCGGCGCGTCGTTGCCCACGAAGTCGGGCAGGCGGTCGAGCCCCGACGCGGCGTTCGCGAGCGCGAAGCCCCCGCGGCAGTCGCCGCGGTAGAGCCCGTCGGCGAAGTACTGCACGGGGCGGTCGCGCTGGAACTCCCACCCGGTGCCCAGCACGAGCACGTCTTCGCAGCCGTCGCCGTCGGCGTCGAGCACCGCGCCGCCGAGCACCGGGTGATCGATCGCGAGGGGACGCGTCGCGCGGAAGGTCCACGGGTCCGCGGTGCCGAGGTAGAGCACGGCGCGCGCATCGGCGTCTTCGAGCTCGTCGGAGAAGCCCCAGAAGTCGGGCGCGCCGTCGCGGTTGAAATCGCCCCACAGGAACGACGAATGGAGCGACGTCCCCACGAGGCGCTCCTCGATGGCGAACGTTGACGGGTCGACGCGCACGAGCCGCACGCCCTTCACGTGCCAGTCGGCCGAGAGCGCGTCGGTCACGCACGCTACGGCACGTCGCGACGGGTCGTAGTGGCACGCGACGCGGCCGTGCCCGTGGTTCTCGAAGCGGTGCACGGTGCGCAGCGAGAGCCCCGGCGCATCCACGCGTTCGCGTGCATCGAGCTCACGCGGCGGCGTGCGTGCGACCGGCGGTAGCGGACACGCGGTCCACGGCGCGCAGGCCCACGGGGGCAACACGAGCGCGGGTCGAAACGCGTCGAGCGCGGCGTCGACCACGGGAGGCCGGGGAACACGCGCGACGTCCTCGGGAGCGCGGCGTCGCTTGCAGGCCACCACCGCGAGCGCGAGCACGACGGCGCGGGAGAGGTTCTGCATCGCGTCCGTACGAGAGACTACTCCCAGGAGTACCTGCACAACGGCCCATCGGAGGCGGCGTGCGGCATCGCGGGAGCGTCGGGCACGAGTTCGAATCGCTCCTCGTCCCACCGCAGTCGCGCCCGCTTCGCGGGGCGGCGGCACGAGAGCTCGACCGAGCCATCGGCGTCGCCCGTCCACGTGCAGCCGCCAGCCAGCGGTGGGAGCACCACGCCGACGTGACGCGCCACGCCGCAGCGGTCGACGCGCGAGAGCGCCGTGTGCGACGGGTCGAAGCGAACGCGCGCCGGCAGGTCGACGCACGAGGACGTCGTGTCGGAGCCTTCGAAGGTCCAGCGGAAGTAGACCGCGGCCCCGGCGTGCAGCGTGCCTACGTAGTCGGACGAACAGTGCGAGCCGCGGTCGGGGCTGAGCACGCTCATGATCTCGGCGCCGAGCCACGCGCCGTCGCGGCGCAGGAGTGCGACCACGGCGCCGTCTTCGTCACCCGTGTACATGTGATCGTGGGCGGCCTCGGGCGCCACGCAGAAGCAGTCGCGGTCGGTCCGCACGACCTCGTCGCTGACGCCGTCACCGTCGACGTCCGTGCGCTCGATGACCTGCCAGTGCTCGGGCCCGAGGCAGCATCGCAGGATCTGCGGTCGGAACCTCCGCGGCCCTCGCTCGGCGTACCAGAGCAGCTCGCCGTGGTCCGGGGCCCGCGAGCAGTCCGCGCGCTCGGCAGGCGTGGTCGGCGTCCTCGCCATCCATCGCGGCGCGTCGATCAGGATCGGGCACGCGGGCGCGAACTCGGTGTAGCGCACGAAGGTCCATCCCGTGGCCCCGTCGACGGCGCGCACGTGTGCGAGCACGCCCTCGTCCTCGTCGCCGGGGATCACGCGTCGCACTTCGGGATCGACTCCGAGCACTTCGAAGGTCGTCCCCGCGGGCAGCGCCGTGCCCCTGGTCTGTGGAACGCCACGCGGGCGCAGGTGCACCTCGGCGCGCACCGTGGCCGTGCAGGGAGGTGTGGTGGGCTCCACCGACGCACGCGGGGCCGTGTCCGGCGGCGGAGGCGCGATCGCCGTCGCCACGGGCGCGCGCGATGCGGGCGGCGCTGCGAGGATCGGCGGCGGTGCGATCACCGCGTGGGGCGTGGGAGCTCGCGCCGATGAGGCGACGCATCCGAGTGCCGCGAGACACGGTGCGAGTGGGATCGCGCCCACGGTCGCTGCGAGCGTGCGTCGAGAGAACATGGCGTGTGCGCGACTCGTTGGCAGGCGCCGTGCCGGCGAAAGCGTGGCCTCCCGCTGCTCGTCGAGGCGCGCGAGCAGCGCGAGCACGTCGGGCGCCGAGAGCGGCGCAGGGGCCGAGCGCGTCACCGCCGCGTGTGAGCCGCCGCGAGGTTCGGCCGCACGCGGCGCCCCCCGAACGCGGCGTTCTCCCGCCGGAGATCCTCGGGGGACTTCTCGCCCGATGCGAGCGCAGCCTCGTCCTGCGCGCGCGACGCCTGCTTCTGCGCGGCCCGTTCCCTGGGATCGAAGGCGTCGTCGCTCATGGCTCTCTGAAAGTAGGGCGCGGCCGCGGATCTCGCAAGCAACCCCATGCCCCGCATGCCGCCAGCGTCGGGGGATGTGTCACGGCCGCGTCGACGCTCCGCGAGCGTGCGTCGCATCGGGCCGATGGCGCGCGTCTCCGCGGTGGTCGCTCGTCGCGGTCGACGTGACCGCGGCGCCCGACGACGCACACGATCACCACAACAGCCCCGCCCACCCGCACGCTGCGAGCGGAGCGCCCGCCACCCAGACGATCGCGAGCGCGCGCGCCAGCGCCGCGTCGCGCACGTCGCGGAGCGCGCGGTCGACCTCGTCGAAGGAGCCCGCGAGGGCCGTGAACACCGCGCCGGATCGGTCGTCGCGATACCCCGGCCCGAGCCATCCCCCCTCGACGCGCACGACGACGGGGCCGCGACACCACGCGGGCATGATCGACGCGCTCAACGGCGGGCTGCCGTCGTCGAACACGATCTCGTGCTCGCCGAGGTAACGGGCTCCCTGACGCCACTCCGTGCGGTCGAGGGCCTTCGGCGTGCGCATGGCATCGCGCAGGATCCACAACGCGAGGAGGAGCCCCAACGCGCCGCCGATCGTCCACTCCGAGACGGGCGCGAGCGGGCGGCGAACCTCTCGCACGCCGCCATGTACGACCCGCCGAAGGCCGTAGTCGAACGCGACGCTCGCGAAATCACGCTTCGGGATCAGCAGTTGCGCGATGGGGTCGTGGCCGAACGACGGGCCTTCGTCGCAGGGGAAGTAGACGAAGCCCGCGTCCCGCAGATCAGGTGCCGCTCGAAGGCCGATGCGGGCGGTGCAATTGCCACCCGATGCCCCCGAGATGCCCCAACTCTCGACCACGAGCCCATGAACCTGACGCCGATGGAGCACGCGGCCCTGCTCATCGGGCGGAAGGCGCTCCCAGAGATCGGGGCGGCGCGTGAAGGAGGGCACTCGCAGCGTCTCGGGCGGATGTTCGAGCCACGTCGCCACGTCGGGTGCGCGCTGGTGCCGGACGCAAGCTCCGAGGACGAGCACGCCGAGCGCGAGCACCGACGCCGCCACGAGCCACGACAAGGCCCGGTGCGTGAGCGCGCGTCCGCGACGCAGCGCGAGCAACGCCACGAGGGCGACGGTAGGCGCGATGGGCACGATGGCGCAGCCGAGCACGGCCCCGACCGGGGCACTGGGGTTGTCGCCGTAGTGCCCCAACGCGAGCAGCCTGTTCGAGAGCATCGCATGGACCAGGAACACGGAGAGCGCCCCCATCAACGCCACCGCGGCGCTCCGCACGACGGTCACGCGCGGCGAGGGTCGCTCGGTGCTGCGCTGCTCCAGGAACGTGAGGCCGATCGTCAGCACCAACCACCACGAAGGCACCCACGCCGAGAGCCCCGCGCTGTTGACCCTCACGATCCCGAACATGCTCACGATGTAGCCGACGAAGGCGACGACGCAGGCGATCCCCATCGCCCACCACACCTCGGGGCCGCCGGCTTCGCGACGTGGAGGAGCGTCGCGAGGCAGGTCCACGAACCCGGTCGGCCAACGCGGCTCGGGCATCACCCGCTTCCACACCCGAAGCGCGAGGCGTCTGCCCGCTGACTCGTTCGCGACGCCCATCGCGTGATTCTCTCACGCGCGGGCGAACGACAGGTAGCCGCTCACCGCGCGCACGGCCCGCGAATAACCCTCGCCGAGGTGTACGCTCGGGCGTCATGAGAAGACCGCGCACGATCCCGGGGCTGGTCGTCGCCTTGATCCGCGCTCGCGGACTCACCCGCGCCGCGCTCGTCTCCGTCGCGCTCGCGGCGCTGGCCGCGACCGCGCTCGTGCTCCGAACGCGTCGGCCCACCGACGACGCGCGCATCGCGCGTGAGGCGGCGTCGTGGCGGAGCGCGCCCGCGGACGGGCCCGTCGAGCTCGGTGATGCGTCGGTGATCGCCACGCCGAAGGGGTGGCTCGTCGCGTGGTTGCGCTGGGAGCGCGAGCGACCCACCACGATCCAGGTCGCCGCGCTCGACCGCGCGGGCACGCTCCGCGGCGCGCCCGTCACGGTCTCGTCGCGAGAGCTCGCGTCGCGTCAGCCGCGCCTCGCCCGTGGGCCACGCGGCAACGCGCTGGCGTGGGTCTCGACGCCGCAGCGCGAGTTCCAGCCGCACACGTGGTTCACCCTCATCGACGACGACGCGCGCGTGACCGCCACGCCCCGTGAGCTGCGCGCGACGGACCACGGCCTCGGACCGCGGGCCGCGTGGGATGGCGAGGGCTGGGGCGTGGGCTGGTCGCGCATCCGCCCGACGCTGGGCTACACGCTCGTGCGACTCGCCGCCGACGGATCACCGCGCGGCGAGCCCATCACGCTCGACGAGCCCGACGGGTGGGCCCGCTCCGCGCTCGTGTGGAACGGTTCCGCGTGGCTCGTCGCGCAGGCGATGTATCGGCCGCGGGCCGACGCGAGCGCCGTGCGACTGACCTGGATCGAGCGCAGCGGCCGCGTGGTCGCGAGGCGTGAGCTGGCGCGCTCGTCGGGCGAGATGGGCGACGTCGCCGCGACGGCGCGCGGAGCTTCGGCGTGGGTCGTGTGGGGCGAGGACATGGGCTTCGGCGTGCGTCACGACCCGCGCCTCGCCCGCGTCGACGACCGCGCCGTGGCGCAGCCGCCGAGGCCGCTGGGCCCGCGCCGCAGCGGCAGCGTCCCCGCGATCACCTGCGCGGGCGACGGATGTACCCTCGCGTGGACCGAGGTGCCCGAGCGCGGCGACGAGCCGGTGTTCTACGTGCAGCGCGTCGGCGCTGACGGCGCTCCCCGCGGGACGCCCCGGCGGGTCGGCGCTGAAGGTCATGCGTGGCCGCGGTTCGCTGCGACGATCGCGTCGTCGCTCGACGAACGCGAGGCGCTGGCTGTGTGGCCCGCGGGGCGCGGGGATCGCGGCGGCCTGCTGCTCGTCCGGCTCGACGCCGACGGGGCGCTCGTCGGCCCGCCGCGCGAGCTGCTGCCGTAGCGTATCGCCCGGTGACCGTGCCTTTCCGGGTGGCTCACGGAAACGTCGCCTGAAGTAGTGGTTCCGTGACTTCAGAAGGCCCGCCCGTAGGAGTCGCGGAAACGCCGAGGGCGATTCGCACGAAAGGGCTTTCCCGAAGGGCTTCAGTGGCTCCCGACGCGTTTCCGATCGCGGGCGGAGCCCCACCCGTCTGCGTCGCGACGAGAGGGCGCCAACCCGCGCCAGACGAGACGTCGCTTCGCACTATCTCGAAGGGGGCGCTTCCGTGCCCGCGGCCTCGTGCGCGGCGCGCCATGTCTCGACGGCCTCGTCGGGGACGTCCGCGGGGTAGCAGTAGGGCTCGGCACCTCCTTCCCGCGACCACGCACTACGCCGGCCACAGGCGCGCCCGATCGCGTCGGAGAAGTAGGGGCATGGGCAGTTGCCGTCGTAGGCGTCGATCGACTCGCGGATGAGAATGCGGCGGATCTGTCGGTCAGTCAGCCGTTGCGGCGGTGGCGGCTGGGCCGAGAGCTGGCGCGAAGGCACCCAACCCGCGACGTCCTGGTCGGGCAGTGCGACCTGGGTCCACGCGCCCTGCTGCGCGAGCACGCGCAACCGGGTGCGGCTGGCGAGCCGGCCGATGCGCCGCGCTGCGGTCGCGGGCCGAGCACGCACGACGACGTCGTCGGCCACGCAGAACATCCAAGTCGACTCATCCTCGGGCGCGGTCTGCGCAGCGGCGCCCGTGCCGAGCGCGAGGCTCGCGATCAACACCAGGAGCGACACCGTCCGTGAGAGTGACCACGTCGAGACGAAGGGGAAACGCACGGCCGAGGATCCTCGCCCACGAGGCGGCGGCACGCCACTGCCGATGCACGGACGCGCGTTCGCACTACGCTCCGGCGTTCAGCGGCGCGTGCCCGTGTACTCCCACGCGAACGAGCCCGTGTCGGTGCCTCCGCTGCGCGCATAGCGGAAAGTCAGCCGCACGACGAGCTGGGTCCCGGTGAGCGTCGCGTCGCCCGACGAGACCGTGAAGTCGGCGCCGCGCATGAGCGTCTGGGAGGTGCACCGTTGGCCCGCCACGATCGTCGCTCCGCTCGCGGAGCGCATCGCGTTCAGCGCGCAGCCCGTATCGACGGTGAGCACGAAGTCGGCGGTGCTGCCCCGCGTGATCTCGATTCCGTAGGCGGGCTCCTGTTCTGCGACGCCCTCCATCGGCGGCCGATCACTCGTGCGTGTGGCGCGGAAGGACCCCGCGTATTGCCCGACGAGGTCAGGGGTCGTGGTCGTCTCGGGAGGCGCGCTCGCGCCCGGGTCGCAGGCCCTGCCGACGGTGCGCGGTAGACAGACGCCGAACTGCCCCTGATCGAAGGACGGGACCTCCTGGTACATCAGCCCCCCGTCATCGAGGGCGCGCCCGCGAGCGGGTGCACAGCACGGCTGTGCGGCGCCGCAGCGGCTCGTCGGAGTGTTCTCGCACTCCCGCAGGCAGGCGAACGCCCCTGCCAACGTCTGGACGCAGGTCCCGCCACCAGGACAGCCGCCACAGAACGACTGGGCCTGTTGCTCCGCCGTTGGCGGCACCGACGGGGGCTCGCCGCACCCCACGATCGCCACGAACACCCATAGAAGAAGCCGTCGCCACATGATCCATCTCCCGCGGCTGAGACGGCCCAGCCGCGCGATCATTACAAGGGCACTCTGGTTTTTTGCAAGACGAACTGCGGGTTCCGTCCGGGGGAATGGGCACGAAGGTCCGCCGCAACCCCGGGCTCTACGTGCGCCCCACGTACGTGGACCTGCTCGCGCGGCTCGCGGCGAACACCCGGCGACTCCGCGAGGCGAAGGGATGGACACAGGCCGAAGCCGCCGAGCACTGCGACATGGCCACGTACGTGCTCCAGACCGTGGAGGCCGGCCACGCCAACTTCACCGGCACGGTCGTCGCTCGCCTGTGCGATGGGTTCGGGGTCGACGTGCGCGAGCTCTTCGAGCCCGCCGCCCCGCTCGCCAGGCGACGCCGTGGACGCCCGCGCAAGGACGTCTCCGTCGAGACTCGCCCGAACCCTCCGCAGGACGGAGCACCAGCCGCGGACCCGCCCAAGGGAGAGACCTGACCGACGGCGCCTGCGTTGCCGCTCAACGGGTCGGCGTGCGGCTCGCGCCACGATCTTCTGAAACACCGCATTCAGAAGCCCTTCAGTGCCTCACGACGCCCTTCCCCCGCGTCTATTCGTGATCGACCACTCGGGCGCGCTCGAACCAGGGCTTCGCCCACCGGCACATGGACGCGTGCCCGAGCATGAGGAGCGCCACAATCCCGAGCGCGAAGAGGGCCTCGCCCGTCCCGATGCCTACCTCGCCGCGGCCGATCTGCGCGCCGTTCGACCGGCGGGCCGTGACGGTGACGGGCGCCCGATCGCCGTCGTGGGTGGCGTCGAAGGCAGCGACGTTCGTGTCGTCGTGCACGACCTCGCCGGTGGGGAGAGCGAGGTCGAGGCCGTACTCACGCCGCTGTCCCTTGCCGCCGGACGGACGCACTTGATGAGCGAGCACCGTGGCCTCGACCACCCGGCCGTGCGCGTGCAACAAGCGAAAGTCGCGGAACCAGCCGCCGTACAGCGCCGCGAACGTCACGAAGCCCACGAGCGCGGCGCGCAGATGCAGCCGCGCACGCGCCTCGGAACGCTGCCCGAGGGGCTCCGTCGAGAACGCGATCGCGCCCTCGTGTGGGCGCAGCACGAGCGCCTCGGAGGGACCGCGGTAGCCGGCCTGTACCTGCTCGGGATCGAAGCCGCGTTCGAGCGCGCCCTGCGCCACCACACGTTCACCGCGGTCGAGCTTCGCTCGCCGTCGCCGCAGCACCCGGGCGCGCGTGGGCATCGGCTCGGGCAGTTCGAGGTCGTCGATCAGCTCGACGTGTCCGGCGGGCTCGACGCGCAGCCTGCTGCCATTGCGCAGCGCGAGGTAGAAAGGACGCGCCCGCACCGTGCGCTCGACCTCCGTCCACTCCATCGTCACGATGGTCGCGCCACGCGCCTCGCCCTCGTGGCGCGCCCCCTCCTGGATCACGGTGAGGCTCACCGGTGAGCCTCGCTCGCCGTTCGCCAGCGCCACCCTTCCTTCGACGAGCGCGGGGCCCTCGTGGAGTCGCCGAGGGTCTGCGAGTGCCCCGCGGGCGCGACGGATCGCGAGGTACTGGCGCAGCGCCAGCACGAGCAGCGTGCCGACCCAGAGCATGAGACCGATCCCCACGACGCCGTCGACCACCAGCACCGAGGTCGACGGGGGCAGACGCCCCGGCGGCGCGTATTGCATCGAGTACCTCCGCGAGACGGGCGACGGTACGCACGCCACGACGAGAAGTTGCGGCGTGTGGCCTCCTTCGCCCCGCGCTGGAGCGCGACGATCCTCGACGATGCGACGCGCGGTCGGACGCTCAGGACGACCCGCGCCCCACGTAGACCGCGGTGCGGCCTCGCGCGAAGTCGTGCTCGGTCACCAGCCGCGCGATCCCATCCGCGATCTTCGCGCCGCCGACCGACGAGGGCTCGATGGGGTTGGCGAGGTCGCCAGGGCAGGCGCACGTCAGCCGAAGGTCGAGCACCGGCAGCGCCTGCTCGACCGCGACGCGCAGGATCACGTCATTGAAGGTCTGGAGCCCCACGCTCATCAAGCGCCGCTCCCTCTCATCGGGAGGCGCTGGGTTGTAGATCATGCAGACGCCCGTGGGCAGCCCCCGCGCGAGCACCTCGTCGAGCATCTCGCGGTAGTGCCGTTCGAACGCGGCGCCGAGCTCGTAGAAGCGCCCCAGCACCTCGGCCACCGAGCGCGCCTTCTCGCGCAGCACGTCCGCCGCCAGGAGCGCGTTGTTGCCACCGACGCTCACCACGAGGTGCGTGGCATCGGCGGGCACTCGTGCGAGCTGGCGGTCGATGTCGAGCGTCGTGGCGCCGTCGACCGCGCAGAGCGTGGCCTTCCACGGCGCGGGAAGGCGCGCGCGCAGCTGGCCGAGCACCGGTACGCCACCGCGCCCG
>JBDHVF010000027.1:0-24121 GCA_039809605.1 Polyangiales bacterium
ATGGCGCGCGCGCCGAGCGATTTCGCGCGGAGCTGCATCGCCGCGAGGGCGCCCGCCCCGAGGACTCGCGTGGCGAAGGGCGTGACGTCGCGGCCGGCCCGCGCCATCGCATCGACGTCGACGATCGCGTAGAGGCCGCGTCTCACCGTGGTGTCGGCATCGGGTTTCCGCGCGCTCTTGTCAAGCGGAAGCGCTTCCTGCAATACCGTTGGCCCGGTACACCGTGAACGACCCGCGGTCGAACGACGACCGTTTCCCCTGGGCCTGGATCTCGAACATCTCGCTCGCCGCGACGGTGCTCTTCGCCTCGCTCGCCCTCTCGCGCTACCGCACCTGGCACAACGAGACCTTCGACCTCGCGTTCTACGCGCGCATGGTCTGGGGCATCGGACACTGGGACCTCGCCAACCCGCTCGTGGGCGCGCCGCTCTGGGGGCTGCACCTCTCGCTCGTGCTCATCCCCCTCGGGCTCCTCTCGCGCGTCGTGCCCGTCGTGCCGCTGCTGCTCATCGTGCAGGCCGTGTGCGTGGGCGCCGCGGGCATCCCCCTGGCGCGCGTGGCGTTCCGGCGCATCGGCCACCCCGCCGCGGCGTACGGCGCGCTGCTCGCGTACCTGCTCTACCCCACCGTGGGCTCGGTCGCGACCTACGAGTTCCACCCCAGCTCGCTCGCGCTCCTGCCGCTCGCGCTCGCGCTCGACTGGCTCGACCAGCGCGACGTGCACAAGGGCGCCCTCGCGCTCCTGCTCGCCGCGACGTGCCGCGAAGACGTCGCGCTCGCGTGCGCCCTCACGGGCCTCGCGCTCGCGCTCCGCAAGCAGCACCGCGCCGCGGGCCTCGGCATCTTCACGCTCTTCACGGCGTGGTTCGTCGTGTACCTCTTCGGCATCGCGCCGCGATTCCTCCCGCGCACCGGGTCGCTGCAGCTCCACTACGGCCACCTCGGCTCGTCGCCGACGGGCATCCTCGCGCACCTCGCCGCTCACCCCGTCGCGACGCTGCGCGGGCTCTGCACGCCCGCGCGCCTGCTCTACGTGCCTCGCCTGCTCGTGCCCGTGGCCTTCCTCCCGCTCCTGCGCCCGCGGTGGCTCCTGCCGATCGCCGCGCCCGTCGCGATCAACCTCCTGTCGCAGTTCCCCACGGCGGTGCAGATCCACTCGCACTACTCCACGCTCGCGGTGCCCTTCGTGATCGTGGCCGCGGTGCACGGCTTCGCGCACCTGCTCGTCGTCGGCGCCGCGGCGCCCGCCCGCTGGGGCGCCGTCGCGGCGTGCGCCGTCGCCGTGGGCTCGCTGCACATGCAGCGCCGCGCCGGCGTGCTGCCCTTCATCGCGCGGCGCTACGACCCCAACGCCTACGTGGCCGACGCGCGCATGGCCGCGCTCGACACCGTGGTGAACATCATCCCCGGCGACGCCTCGGTGGCGGCGCCCGACTACGTGCTCCCGCACGTCGCCGAGCGCGTGCGGCTCTTTCGCTACCCGACCGAGCGTCGCCCCGAGTACATCGTGCTCTCCACCGAGCACCGCCTCCTGCACACCGGCACGCAGGAACTCTGGCGCAACACCGAGGAGCGCGCCGTGCGCGGCGCCCTCTTCTGGAAGCGCTACGGCGTCTGGGCCGTCGTGGGCAACTTCATCATCCTGCGCGAGGGGTGGCCCGTACGCACGCATGCGCGCGGGCGCTACGTCGACTTCGACCCCGACCCCCGCGTGCACAAGGCCCACGTCGACGTGGGCGCGCACCTCGCCGTCGCGGGGTGGGGCACCGAGCGGCTCGAGCACGGCACGCGCATCGTGCTCCTGCTCGTGCCGAAGCAGCCGTGGCCCTACGACGTGAACTTCGAAGTGGGCTGGGGGCCGATGCACCCGCACCTCGACCGCATGGACCCGCAGCACACGTACGCATTCCTCCCCTTCGACGGGGCCTTTCACCCTTCGTTCGTGCGCGTCGGCGAGGTCGTGCGCACCTCCGTCGAGGTGCCCGCCACCGTCGAAGAGCTCCGCGCGAACGGCGTGTACTTCGGCGCGCGCCGCGTCGACGGCTCGCGCCTCGACCCCGAGAGCGCGCACTGGACCCTGCTGCCTGAATAAGCCTCGGATGCTCTCGCTCGCCGTCTTCGCCCTCACCTACGTCGCCCTCTCGGTGCCCGGGCTCCCGCTCGACCGGCCCGCCATCACCCTCATCGGCGCCGTGCTCATGGCCCTCGCGAGCGGCTTCTCGACCGCCGACGCGCTGCGCGCCGTCGACTGGAGCACCATCGCGCTCCTCTTCGGCATGAGCGTGATCGTGGCCTACCTCGAGGAGGCCGGGCTCTTCCGCTGGCTCGCCTGGTCGGCCGTCACGCGCGCCCGCACCGCCCGCGCGCTCCTCGGCGCGGTGGTCGTGCTCTCGGGCGCCCTCTCGGCGCTGCTCGTGAACGACACCGTGTGCCTGATGTTCACCCCGCTCGTGATCGCCGCGTGCGCCGAGGCCGAGCTGCCGCCGCTGCCGTACGCCCTCGCGCTCGGCATGAGCGCCAACGTCGGCAGCGCCGCGACCTTCACGGGCAACCCCCAGAACATGATCGTCGGGACGCTCAGCGGCATCCCCTTCGCGCGCTTCGTCGGGCGCATGGCCCTGCCCGCCGCCGCGGGCGTCGCGCTCACCGCGCTCTTTCTCACGTGGGCCTTTCGCGACCGGCTCCCCGGGGGGGCGCTGCGACCGCGCACGCTCGTGCCCCCCCGCGTCGACCGCGCCCTCGCGGCCCGCGCCCTGGCCGTGCTCGCGGGCGTGTCCGCGGGCTTCGTCGCGGGGCTCTCGCTCGCGGGCACCGCCGTGGCGGGCGCCGCGGCCGTCGTCGCCGTCGGAGGACGCGACGCGCGCGCGATGCTTCAGCGCGTCGACTACCCGCTGCTCGTGATGTTCTCGTCGCTGTTCGTGCTCGTGCACGGCGTCGACCGCACGGGGCTCGTCGCGCGCTTCGTCGCCGACCACCGCGACCGCCTCCTCGCGCCCGACGCGGGCGGCGCGGTCGCCCTCTCGGCCGCCACGCTCGCGGGCAGCAACCTCGTGTCGAACGTGCCCTTCGTGCTCCTCGCCTCGCGCTTTCTCCCCCGCGCCTCGGAGGGCTGGTACGTGCTCGCGCTCGTCAGCACCCTCGCGGGAAACCTCACCATCGTGGGCTCGGTGGCCAACCTCATCGTGCTCGAGGGCGTCGGCCGCCACGCGCGGGTGGGCTTCTGGCAGTTCGCGCGGTACGGTGTGCCCGTGACCCTCGCCACCACGAGCGTCGGCCTCGTGCTGCTCTCGCTCACGAGATGAACGCGCGCGGCCTCGCCCTGCTCCTCGCCGCCTTCGCGGGGTGCCGCAGCGCCGGCCGCACCCGCGTCTCGCACGGCGACATCGAGGTGAGGCGCGTCTCCTCCGAGGCCGCGACGCGATCGAGCGCGGGCACCGCGCGCTCCGCGATGCGCGGCGACTGGGTGCTGCGCGACCGCGACCTGCGCGTGACCGTCATCGGCGACGAGGCCCCCGCGCGCAACGAGCCGCCGGGCGCCGTCGCCCACGTCGCCGTCGTGGCCGCGCCCGGCGTCGAGGCCGTGCGCACCGTCGAGCCCCTCGTGCGCGCGGGCGGGCGCGACCTCGCGCTCGTCGCGCCCCGCTTCGAAGCCGTGCTCGAGGGCGGCGTGGCCATGCTCCGCGTGAGCGGGCGCGTCTTCGCGGGCCAGCAGCCGCTCGAGGTCGTGCGCGACTATTCGCTCGAGACCGGGCGCATGGCGCTCCACCTCCGCACGCACATCCACAACCCGGGCCCCGCCGACGTCCGTGGCCTGTCGTGGGGCGCGCGCCTCGAGTGGGGCGGCACCTCGCCCTTCGCGCCCGGCCTCGGCATCGTGACCGGCGCGAGGGAGGGCCGCGCGCGCTGGGTCGGCTTCGCCATGCAGGGCGCCGCCGCCGCGTGGACGCCCTCGTCGAACACGCGCGACCTCTCGCTGCGCTTCGACGTCGAGATGCACGGCAGCGCGGCCGTCGACAGCCACACCGACGCCCTCTCGCAGCCCGTCACCCTCGCGGCGCAGCGCTCCATCGAGGACAAGGCCGTGCTGCTGGTGATGCCCGGCGACCTCACGGATGTCGCGCGCGCCGTGGCCTTCGCGCGCGGCGAGCGCGTGGCCGAGGCGGCGCTCGTGCTCTCGGGCGGCGCGCGCGACCCCGAGGTGACCGTCACCGACCTGCGAGGGACGCCCGTGCTCGTCGCGAGGCCCACGTCGGAGATGCACTCGCTCCCGCTCGCGCCCGGCGAGTACGTCGCGCACGCGACGGCGCCCGGCCACGCGCCCGCAGACCCGGTGCGCTTCACCGTCACGCCGAACAGCGCAGGGGCGGTGCCCGTCGAGGTGAGCATCCCGCGCGGCGGGTACATCCGAATCGAAGCGCGCGACGACGACACGGGCCGCGACCTGCCCGTGCGCGTGACCGTGCGTGGCGTCGCGCCGACGCCCGACCCCGACCTCGGCCCGTACTACAGCGCCTCCGGCGCGGGGATGGTGGCCGTCGCGCCTCGCGGTCGCACCGAGGTGCCGGTGCCGCCGGGGCGCTACCGCGTGACGGTCACGCACGGCCCCGAGTGGACCCTCGCCACCCAGGAGGTCACCGTCACCGAGACCCTCCGCGGCGACGTGAACGTCGCGCTCCAGCGCGTCGTTCCGATGGACGCGTGGGTGGGCTGCGACCTGCACGTTCACGCGAACCCGAGCTTCGACTCGCGCGTGACGGTCGAAGACAGGGTCGCCTCGCTCGTGGCCGAGGGCGTGGGCTTCGCGACGCCCACCGAGCACAACGTCGTGGGCGACTACACCGCGGGCGTCGCGATGCTACCCGAGGAGATCGCCGAGACCCTCCGCTGGGTGCCCGCGGTCGAGGTCACCACCGACCGCAGCGCGCAACCCTGGGGGCACTTCAACGTCTACCCGTACCGCCCCGACCCCCTCACGCCCGGCGGCTCCCCGCCGCCCTTTCTCAACACGCCCCCGAGGCAGATCTTTCGCGCGGCGCGGGCGAACAACCCCGACGCGATCATTCAGGTCAACCACCCCCGGATGCAGCCCAACATCGGGTACTTCAACGTCACCGGCCTCGACGCGCACACGGGCCGCGCGGTCTCGCGCGACTACGACCCGAGCTTCGACGCGATCGAGGTCTTCAACGGCTTCTACCTCAACGACATCCCGCAGGTGGAGGCCGTGCTCCGCGACTGGATGGCCCTGCTCGGCTGCGGCGCGCGCTATGTCGCCACGGGGTCGAGCGATTCCCACAGGATCCTCTTCAACTGGGCCGGCTACCCCCGCACGTACGTCCGCGTGGCGCGCGACGGGGAGCCCGCGCCCGAGTCCGCGCGGGACCCCGCGACGATCCTTCGCGCGCTCCGGCGGGGCAGGGCCTTCGTCACGTCGGGGCCGATGCTCTTTCTCACGGCCGGCCACGCGGAGCCGGGCGACACCGTGGCCGTCGCGCGCAACGAGGCCGTGAGCGTGCGCGTGCGCGTGCTCGCGGCGCCGTGGATCCCGGTCGACCAGGTGGAGTTCTACCGCGACGGCCAGCGCGTCGCGTCGATCGCGGTGCCGCCCTCGCGCGCCGTGTCTCGCCTCGACGCCGAGCTCTCGCTCGCCATGTCTCCGGGGAGCTTTCTCGTCGCGGTCGCGCGGGGGCCGCGGGGGGGGTTGAACGCCGCGCTGCCCTACTCCGAGGGCGTGCCCTTCGCGTTCACGAACCCGATCTTCTTCGAAGCGCGAGGCCGGTGAGGGCTCAGGCCGCGAGGTCGCCGAGGGCGCCGCGCAGCTTCTGGAGGGCGCGGGCCTCGATCTGCCGCACGCGCTCCTTCGAGATGCCGAGCTTCTGCCCAAGCGACTCGAGGGTCACCTCGTCGTCGCCGAACACCCGGTGCTCGAGGATCCAGCGCTCGCGCTCGGAGAGCTGCGTGAGCGCCGCGTCGATGCGCTCGCGCGTGTGGGCGCCCTCGTCGTGGTCGATGGCCTCGTCCTCGGGCGACACGCCCGGGTCGCGCAGGCGCTCGAGGGGCGCCGACTCGCCGTCGGGCGCCACGTCGAGCGACACGTCGCGCTGACGGAGCATCGGCAGGAGCCTCGCCGCGTGCTCGGTCGACACGCCCGAGAGGGCCGCGAGCTTCGCCGGGTCCTCCTCGCGCGTGCGGCGGTAGGCGCGCAGCGCGCGGCGCTCGCCCTTGCTTCCACCGATGCGCACCACCCGGTACGCCCGCACCACGTAGTCGCGGATCTCCGCGCGGATCCAGTACACGGCGTACGTGATGAGCCGGCAGTCGCGCTCGGGGTTGAAGCGCATCGCCGCCTTGAGCAGGCCCAGGTTGCCCTGCTGGATCAGGTCCTCGAGGGCGACGCCCCAGCGGCGGTACTCCGTCGCGATCGTGATGACGAACGGCAGCGAGGCCTCGATGAGCTTGCGACCGGCGGCCTGATCGCCGTCGCGCCAACGAGCGGCGAGCGCGCGCTCCTCGTCAGCCTTGAGGGGAGAGATCCCCGTGAGAGAGTTTCGATACGCATCCAGAGCCGTCGGAGAACCAAGGACACCCATGACCGCGACCTCCACGCGGCGCAGCGAGTGCACGCGCGGTGCCACGTGTGTTCTCACACTGGGATCACACGGCTCGTCGAGCGAGCGCGTCGTCGTCACCGAGGCCCACCGGCAGTCGATGCGGTGACCCCCGCAAGCGCCGCAACGGTTGCGTCGGGCGCTTCTCCAAGGGCTTTCTACGCGAGTCACGGCGGCGACGAGGCCGCACTGAATGGCGACTCAGTGAGCGTGTCGAGGATGTGGGAGCGGAGCGTGACGAGGGGAAGGGGACGAGGGACGCGAGGCGTCAGCCCGCGGTCGGGGCGGAGCGAACGCGCTTGAGGTAGCGGCTCATCGACTCGCCCGCGAAGGGGGTCGGGAGCGTGTTCTCAGCGACGTTGAGCATCGCCGCGGCGGTCGCGAGGTAGCCGCAACGCTCGGCCGTGCGCTTGTTGACCTTCTTGTTCTGGCGGGGGTGGAGCCTCGTCGTCACGAAGATCCAGGCCGACTTCTCAACCGTGCGGAACTTGGGCTTCTGCATCGCGATCGTGCCTTGTGGAAAGGGTGTCGATGGCATCTCGGGCGAAGACACCCAGAGAGGGGGCGCTGTCATAGTCGCCCGCGGGGCTTCTGTCAATCGCCGCTCAGATGTCGAGGTTGCGGGCGTTGAGGGCGTTCTTCTCGATGAAGTCTCGGCGCGGCTCGACCTCGTCGCCCATGAGCAGGGTCATCACCTTGTCGGTGAGGGCCGCGTCTTCGACCCTCACCTTGAGGAGCACGCGCCGCGCGGGGTCCATGGTGGTCTCCCAGAGCTGCTCGGCGCTCATCTCTCCGAGGCCCTTGTAGCGCTGGATCACCGCGCCCTTGCGCCCGCGCGCGTCGATGAAGCCATAGAGCGCGCCCCCGTGGGGGAGCACGGTCTCCCTCTCGCCGTCGACGAGCGTCCAGGGGCCGGGGCCCGCGACCTTGCGCACCTGCTCCTCGATGCGCGTGAGCTCGTGCACCTCGGGGCCGTCGAGAAAGCCGTACGAGATCACCGTCGTGCGCCCGGCCGTGCCGTTGCGAATGCGCGCCAGCACGCGCTTGCAGTGGTGCTCGTGGTCGTCTTCGGTCGTGTACTTCAGCGGCGCCACGTCGGGGTGGTGCTCGGCGAGGTACGCCTCGAGGGCCTTCATCCCCGCGTCGATGGCCTCGTCGCTCTTGAGCGTCTCGCGCGTGATCGCGCCCGTGCGCACGAGGGCGGCCACCACCTCGGGCTCGCAGCGGAGCTGCATGCGGTCGAGCAGCGACGCGCCGCGGTGCAGCTCGAAGGCCAGCTCGCGCAGCGCCTCGCCGTGCACGTCGCCCTGCGGCGAGCGCAGCACCAGGCCCTCGGTGCCGGCCTTGATGAGGTACTTCGCGAGCGCGTCGTCGTCCTTGACGTACTCGGTCCTCTTGCCGCGTCGCACGCCGTAGAGCGGCGGCTGCGCGATGTAGAGGTAGCCCTTCTCCACGAGCTCGGGCATCTGCCGGTAGAAGAACGTCAGGAGCAGGGTGCGGATGTGGCTCCCGTCGACGTCGGCGTCGGTCATGATGCAGATCTTGTGGTAGCGCAGCTTCTCGAGGTCGAGCCGCGGGCCCGACACGACGCTGTCGTCGTCGCCGCGCGTGTCGGCCTTGATGCTCACCCCGAGGGCCGTGATGAGCGTGCCGATCTCGGCGTTGGTGAGCATCTTCTCGAAGCGCACGCGCTCGACGTTCAGGATCTTGCCGCGCAAGGGGAGGATCGCCTGGTGCTTGCGGTCGCGGCCCTGCTTGGCGCTGCCGCCTGCGGAGTCGCCCTCGACGATGAACAGCTCGCAGCGCTCGGGGTCGCGCTCCTGGCAGTCGGCGAGCTTGCCCGGCAGCGACGCTGCGTCGAGCACGCCCTTGCGCTGGATGAGCTCTCGGGCCTTGCGCGCCGCCTCGCGAGCCTGCGCCGCGAGCACGCACTTGTCGATCACCTTGCGCGCGATGGCGGGCGTCTGGTCGAAGAAGGTCTCGAGCCGCTCGGTCACGATCGCGGCCACGATGGTCTGCGCGTCGCTCGACACGAGCTTGCCCTTGGTCTGCGCGTCGTACGAGGCGTGCGGGTGCCGGATCGACAAGACGCACGTGAGCCCCTCGCGCACGTCGTCGCCCGAGAGCTTGGCGCCCTTGAGCTCCTTGAGCAGGTTGTTCTTCGCCGCGTAGTCGTTCACGCACTTGGTGAGCGCGGCCTTGAAGCCCTGCACGTGCGTGCCGCCGTCCTTGTTGTGGACGTTGTTGGTGTACGCGAAGAGGGAGTCGTAGAGCGAGTCGGTCCACTGGAGCGCGAGCTCGACGAGCATCGAGCCGCCCTTCTCGAGCGCCTGCTCGCCCTTGAAGTGAATGGGCTCGGGGTGCAGCACCACCTTCGCGGTGTTGAGGCTGCGCACGAACTCCGCCACGCCGCCCGTCGACGAGAACACCTGCGTCTCGGTGCTTTTGCGCTCGTCGGTGAGCGTGAGCGTGAGCCCCACGTTCAGGTACGACAGCTCGCGCAGGCGGTTCTGCAGGATCTCGTACGAGAACTCGACCATCGAGAAGATCTCGCCGTCGGGCTTGAACGTGACGATCGTGCCCGTGCGGTCGGTCGTGCCCGTGGCCGCGAGCGGCGCGACGGCGACGCCCCGGCGGAACTCGACCTCCCAGATCTTGCCCTCGCGCCAGACCTCGAGCTTGAGCCACTCGCTCACGGCGTTCACCGCGCTCACGCCCACGCCGTGCAGGCCCGACGAGAACTTGTAGCTGCTCTTGTTGAACTTGCCGCCCGCGTGCAGGCTCGTGAGCGCGAGCTCGGCGGCCGACATCTTGTACTCGGGCTTGTACCCCGTGGGGATGCCGCGGCCGTTGTCGCCCACGCGGATCGACCCGTCGGCGTGCACCGTCACGTCGATGCGGTTGCAGTGGCCCGCCAGGTACTCGTCGATCGAGTTGTCGATGACCTCCCACACCAGGTGGTGCAGCCCCGTGCCGTCGTGCACGTTGCCGATGTACATGCCCGGCACCTTGCGCACGGCCTCGAGGCCCTCGAGCTTCTGGATCGCGTCGGAGCCGTAGTCCGACTGCGGCCCCGCGGAGCCCTCGACCACAGCGTTCGTCTCGTTGGTCATCGGTATGCTCTTTCCTCGGAAATTTCAGCGAAAAACGTAGCAGAAACCACAGCGGAGTACAAGGACAGGCAATGTCTTGCTGGGCCTGATTTCAGTGCGCCGGGTAGACCTTGCCGTCGGCCACCTCGAAGCGCCTCGCGCGGGGCAGCAGCGACGCGATCGCGGGGTCGGTGGTGGTCACCCAGACCTGCGCGCCGAGCCTGGTGACCAGGGCGAAGAGCCGCTCGATGCGCTCGCGATCGAGCTCGCTCGACACGTCGTCGAGCAGGAGGGCCGGCGTGCTGCGGGTGCGCGCCTCGATCACGTGGAGCTCGGCGAGGCGCAGGGCGAGCGCGAGGGCCCGGGTCTGGCCCTGCGAGGCCACGACGCGCGCGGGCCTGCCCGACCACGTGAGCGAGAGGTCGTCGGCGTGCGGGCCGAACTGCGTGGTGCGCCGCGCGAGGTCGTTCTGCGCGTTGCCCGCGAGCATCGACGCGTAGGCCACCTGGTCGCCCGGCGCCTTCGCGCGGTAGGCCACGGAGATCACGTCGGGCGCCTGGGTGATCTCTCCGAGCGCCGTCTGCGCCGCGCGCACGAGGTCGCCCACCACGGCCTCGCGCGCCCGCACCACCGCGGCCCCGTAGCGCGCGAGGGGGAAGTCGTAGGCCTGCACCGCGCGGAGGTTGGGGTGCCGCTCTCGCAGGAGCGCGTTGCGCGACCGGAGCGCCTTCGCGTAGCTCTTGAGCGCCTCGCCGTAGCCGTCGACCACGCGCACCAGGATGCGGTCGAGGAGCCGCCGGCGCAGGTCGGGCGCGCCCTGCACGAGGTCGAGGTCGCCGGGCTGAAAGACCACGCAGGCCGCGCCGCCGAAGTACTCGACCGCGCGCTCGGGGCGCTTGCCGTCGAGCAGGATCTCGCGCGACGTGCGGGTGAGCCGCACGCGGTACTCGTGCGAGAAGGCCGCGCCCTCGACGCGCATCACGACCTGCGCGGCCTCGCCGTCGTGCGCCACGAGCTGCGCGCGCGTCGCGCCGCGGAACGAGCGCAGCGAGGCGGCGTAGTCGACGGCCTCGAGCACCGAGGTCTTGCCCTGCCCGTTGGCGCCGAGCAGCACGTTGGCGCGCGCGTCGGGGGCGAGGCGCACGCCCTGGAGGTTGCGAAAGCCTCCGACGATCAGCTCGGTGATGCGTACGGGGGTCACGGGGAGGGGCGTTGGTTCAGATGCGCATCGGCATGATGACGCCGATGAAGTCGTTGCGGCCGACGGGGCGCACCACGCCGGGGTCGAGCTCGCCCGAGAGGTCGAGGGCGACGTCGTCGGTCACGAGCGCGTTGAGCACGTCGATCAGGTACTTGCTGTTGAACCCGATGGTCACGTCGGGGCCCGTGAGCTCGGCGTCGAGCTCGTCTTGACCGGCGCCCACGTCGGGGTTCTCGCTCGAGAGCACCGCGCGCGCGCCGCTCATGGCGAGCTTGACGCCGCTGGTGCGGTCGGCCGCGACGAGCGACACCGCGCGCAGCGCGTCGAGGAAGGCCAGGCGGTTGAGCCGCGCCCCGCGGTCGGTGCCCGTGGGGATCACCTGCTCGTACGAGGGGAACGCCGCGTCGACGAGCTTCGAGCTCAGGGTCATGCCCTCGCGTTGAAAGAACACCGGGCCCTGCGAGCTCGCGGCGCCCACGGAGAGGGTCGCGGGCCCCGACTCCTTGCGCTCGGCCTTGTCGGCGCGCACCTCGTCGACCATGCGCTTGAGCTCGTGGATGCTCTTCGCGGGGATGAGCAGCTTCGACTGGCCGCGCATGCCCGGCACCGCGCGCTCGGCCTTCGAGAGCCGGTGGCCGTCGGTGGTCACCATGCGCAGCGTCTCGCCCTGCATCTCGAAGAGGGCCGCCGCGAGGTGGGGGCGCGTGTCGTCGGTCGACATCGAGAACGACGTGAGCGAGATGAGGTCGGCGAGGTCGTCGACGGGGATGGCCGTGAGCGGGGTCTTGCCCGGGTCGGGCATCGTGGGAAAGTCCTCGCCGGGCATGCCCGTGAGGTCGAAGCGGCGCTTGCCGGCCTTGAGGCGCGCCGTGAAGTTCTTCTCGACCGTCACGGTGATGTCCCCGTCGGGCAGGGCCTTCACCGCGTCGAACACGTGCCGCGCGTGCAGGGCCACCGAGCCGGGCTTCTTCACCTCGGCGCGCATCGTCCCCGTCACCGAGAGCAGCAGGTCGGTCGCGGCGAGGCGCACGCTGCCGCCCGAGTCCGCCGCGATCAGCACGTTCGCCAGGATCGGCATCGCCGACTTCTTGTCGGCCACGCTCTGCACGCGGCTGAGACCCTTCACGAAGTCTCGCTTGTTGACCACGAACTCCATCTCGTCACGCTCCTGTGCTCTGGCTCAGGGGGTTGATGCCCTGGTCTTCTACTCTGTTGATAGGAGAAATGAATTTAGAAACAGTACACCGTACATAGATCCTGTGGAGACGGGGGAACGCGCCGTAAGTGGTCGCAACCACATACCTTTCGAAGGGGACGGGGGGACGGGGGCGGGCTGTGGACGGCCTGGGAATGACCCGGGCTGCCGCCCGTCCACAGGGCGATCCACAGGGCGATCCCCCGGGGGAGTTCAGGGGTGCGTCCACAGGGTGATCCACAGGGTGGAGGGTCACGGGGTGCCTCCCATCGGTTCAGTGCCCGCGGGGGGTTGGAACCCGAGCTTGACCGAGAGGCTCTCGACCGCGAGGCGCACGTCGGGGTCTTCGGCCAGGAGCTTCTCGACGCGGCGCACGGCGGAGATGACCGTGGTGTGGTCCTTTCCCTCGAACTTCGCGCCGATCTGGGGGAACGACGTGCCGAGGTGCACGCGCGCGAGGTACATCGCCACCTGCCGCGGGAGGGCGACCTCGCGGTGGCGGTCGCGCCCCGTGAGCTGCGCGAGCTTGATGCGGTAGTGCTCGCAGACGGCGCGCTGCACGTCGTCGACGGTGACCACCGCGGGCTTCGCGCCGATGCGCAGCGTCTCGCGCACCATGGCCGTGTCGATGGCGGCGCGGCCCGAGATGCTGGCCTGGATCGCCAGCTTCATGAGCATGCCCTCGAGCTCGCGCACGCTGGTGCTCGCGGCGCCCGCGATGGCGAACGCGGCCTCGTCGTCGATGCGCACGTTCTCGTGCTCGGCCTTCTTGCGAAGGATCGCCACGCGGGTCTCGACCTCGGGGGCGTAGACCTCGGCGACGAGGCCCGAGCCGAAGCGCGACACGAGCCGCTCGGCCATGCCCTGGAGCTTCTGCGGGAGCACGTCGCTCGTGAGCACGATGGGCGCGTCGCGCTGGTAGAGCGCGTTGAACGTGTGGAAGAACTCCTCCTGCGTGCCCTCCTTGCCGGCGAGGAACTGCACGTCGTCGATGAGGAGCGCGTCGCACGCGTTGCGGTAGCGCCCGCGGAACTCGTCCATCTTCTTCTGCTGGATGGCCGCGACGTAGTCGTTGGTGAAGGTCTCGGCCGAGACGTACACGATGCGCGCGTCGGGCTTCTGCTCGAGGATGCGGTGCCCCACGGCGTTCGACAGGTGCGTCTTGCCGAGGCCCGTGGCGCCGCAGAGGAAGAGCACGTTCACGCGGCGGCCCGAGAGGTTCGCGATGGCGAGCGCCATCGCGTGCGCCACCTGGTTCGACGGCCCGATCACGAACTGGTCGAAGGTGTACTTGGGCGACAGGCCCGCGGAGAACGACCCGGCCGCCGCGCCGATCGACGCGCTCACGGGGGCCGTCACAATGCGCGCGGCCACGGGCGCCGCGGGGGCCGTGCGGGGCGCGGGCGCGCGGGGCTGCGCCGCGGGCGGGGCGTTCGCGGGCGCGCTCGGGAGCACCGGCGCGGTGATGCGCGCGGCGGGCTTCTGTGCGGGGCGCGGCGGGGCCGAGAGCTTCGGCAGGGGCGCGCCCACGGGCGCCACGCTCGCGGCCCAGTGCAGCGACCAGCGGTCGCCCGTGACGATGCGGAGCTGCTCCTCGATCGCGGCGGTGTAGGCCTTGGAGACCCACTCGCGCGCGAAGTCGTTGGGCGCGCGCAGGAGGAGCACGCCCCCCGCCGCGTCGAGCGCCTCGAGCGGCCGCAGGAGCTTGTCGATCATCTGCGCCCCCACCTTGCCCGAGAGGGAGGCCATCACCTTCTGCCAGAGCTCGTTCGCGTCGGTGTCCACCGTTGAGACCTTCAGCGCGACCGTCCACAGGGTTATCCACAGCCCGCGGCACACGTATCGCGGGGGTGACTCTCGCTGGATCGCCGACGTTTCGCGAGATTTCAGCAACGATCGCCCGGCGGCCCCTGGAGCTCGCGGCCGGGGAGTTATCCACAGGGCCCGCGCCGCGCCGCGGGCGATGGAATGACCTCCCGGGCGGGCGCCACGCGTCGCGCGGCTGTGGACGACGTCGGGGTTCTCCACAGGGCCTGTGGATTCTCTGCCGGGAAATAGACGTCGAGCCGGGGGCCGTTATATGTCCACCCGCGATGAACGCCCGACGCACGCTCACCGCCCTCACCGCCTCGCTCGCGACGCTGGCGCTGTCGCCGTGCGCCCTCGCGCAGCTCGCGACGGCGCCCGAGACCCCGACCACGACGCGGATGATGGCGCTCGGAGGCAACGCGCAGGCGGCGGCGCAGAGCACGTCGGGCCTGTTCTCGAACCCCGCGGCGATGAGCCTGAGCCGCGTGTACCACGTCGACTCGTCGATCCTGTACGACCCGTCGGTGAACCGCTGGGCGTTCGGCGGCGCGGTGGCCGACACGACCCGCATGGTGAGCGCGTCGCTCTCGTACAACTTCTCGCTGCTCGACGGGAGCGACTCGCGGCGCAACCACGACGTGCGCCTCGGTCTGAGCGTGCTGCTCACCGACGGCGTCGCGCTGGGCGTGACGGGCCGGTACATGAACTACGACGGCACGGCCACGACCAACACGCACCTGGGCACGGCGTTCAGCGGGCTGACGGTCGACGTGGGCGCGGTGGTGCGGCCCGCGAGCTTCATCACCCTGGCGGTGACGGGCTACTCGCTGACCAACCCCGACACCTCGCTCACGCCGCTCTCGATCGGCGGCGGCGTGGCGATCACGCCCGTCGAGAGCCTGAACCTCATCGCCGACACGGTGTGGGACCTGCGCACGTTCGACAAGCCGCGCATGCGCATCAACGGCGGCGCCGAGCTCATGCTCGGGCGCGTGCCCGTGCGCGCGGGCTACCTCTACGACGACACGCGCGCGAACGGCCCCGTGCACACCATCACCGGGGGCCTGGGGTACCTCGACACGTCGTTCGGGGTCGAGGCGGCCATTCGCCAGGACGTCGCGGGCGCGAGCCAGACCACCCTCATGCTCAACGTTCGCTACTTCTACCGCAACCTCTGACCGAGGGAACCCCTCGACACCGCCGACTGTCTCGGCGTATGTGCAGAGCCGTGGTGCGCACGACGAGGACCTGTTCGCCGTGAACCTCGACGCGGAGGCCGAGCGGAGGCTGGTCGAGCGGCTCAAGCGCCGCGACGAGGCGGCGTTCAACGTCTTCGTGCGCGCCTACCAGGACAAGGTCTTCGCGCTCGTCTACCGGATGTTGAACAACCGCGCCGAGGCCGAGGACCTCGCGCAGGAGGTGTTCATCACGGTGTTCCGCTCGATCGACTCGTTTCGGGGCGACGCGCGGCTGGGCACGTGGCTCTACCGGGTGGCGGTGAACCACTGCAAGAACAGGGTGAAGTACCTCGACCGCCGCGCGCGCAAGGGCCACGGCGACATCGACGACGCGCCCGAGCTCGAGGTCGCGCGGGGAGGGCCCGTGACCTCGCGGGTGGACCGCCCCGACGAGCGCACCGAGGGCAACGAGCTCGAGGGCAAGATCCGCGTGGCGCTCGCGTCGCTCGAAGAGGACCACCGCACGCTCATCGTGCTGCGCGACCTCGAGGGGCTCTCGTACGAGGAGATCGTGAACATCACGGGCTTGCCCGACGGGACCGTCAAGAGCAGGCTCCACCGCGCCCGCGCCGCGCTGCGCGACGCCATCGAGCGAGGCATCGGATGGAAGCTCCCGGAATGACCGACGACGAGGTGCGCGACCTGTTCTCGGCCTACCACGACCGCGAGCTCACGCCCGAGGAGCACGAGCGCGTGAGGGTCGCGCTCGAGGCGTCGCCCTCGCTCGCGAAGGAGTACGCGTCGTTCTGCGAGCTGCTCAAGGGCCTGTCGAACATCGCCGTGCCGCAGGACGCGGGGGGCGCGCCGGCTCACACGAGGCGCGACGAGGCGCCGAAGGTCGACCTGCTCTCGGGCGTGCAGAGCCGGCTGCACAAGCGGTCGGCGGGGCGCTTCTACAGCGACCGGTGGTCGCGCGTGGCGGGGATCTTCCCGCTGGAGATCCTCGCGGTGGCGGTGCTGCTGGGGCTGGTGGCGGCGTACTTCGCGATGACCACGGTCACGATCGAGTCTACGCCCGATCACCGGGGTTCCGATCAGACAGGGCCCACGGCGCCGTCGCGGTAGCCCTTCACCGTCGCGAGGATCTCGTCGCCGGTGAGGATGCGGTCGGTGCTCTTGGCCTGGCGCAGGATCTCCTGCACGAGGGCGGCGTCGGGCTCGACGTGGTGCGCGCGCAGCCAGTGCTGCACGTTGCTGGCGCCGCTCATGGGGCCGATCTCGATCTCCTGGCCGCGGCCGAACATGCCCGCGGGCACGCCCGAGTAGATGCGGTCGGCCAGCCAGGCGTCGCCCTTCGCGTGGGCCTTGATGATCGCCGCCGCGTGCACGCCCGTCGAGGTGCGGAACGCGTCGGCGCCCACGAGGGGGTAGTTCACCGGCACGGGCATGCCCGTGGCCTTCGAAGCCACCTCGCAGTAGCGGATGAGGTTGGTGAGGTCTTGATGGTCGAGCGCGCCCGCGAGCTTGAGGTTGAGGAGGATGAGCTCCATCGCGGTGTTGCCCACGCGCTCGCCGATGCCGCCCGCGGTGCCGTGCACGCGGTCGATGCCCTCTTCGACCGCGATGAGCGCGTTGACGAGCCCGAGGCCGCGGTCGTTGTGGTTGTGGAAGTCGAGCTTCACGTGGTGCGCGCCCATGCCCGCGAGGGTGTCCCTCGCGAAGCGGATGAGGTTGCGCACGCCGTCGGGCGTGGCGTGGCCGACGGTGTCGCAGAGGCACAGCCGCGAGGCGCCGTGGTCGACGGCGTTCTTGAAGAGCGCCGCGAGGGTCTCGGGCCGCGAGCGGATGGTGTCTTCGGTGACGTAGGCCACCGGGAGGCCGTGCTTCACGGCGAAATCGATGGCCTCGGCGCTCGACTTGAGGAGCCGGTCGACGTCCCAGTTCTCGGCGTAGAGCCGGATGGGCGAGCTGCCGATGAAGGTGTAGACCTCGAGGGGGATGCCCGCGCGCTGTGAGATCTCGACCATCGGCGCGATGTCGGCCACCACCGTGCGCCCGGCCGCCGCGGGGCGGATCGCGAGCTTCGCCGAGGCGATCTCCTGGCACATGCGCAGCACGTCGTCGTAGGCGCGCCTGGTCGAGCCGGGCAGCCCGATGTCGGCCGCGTGGATGCCGATGGAGTTCATCAGGTGGATGAGCTCGAGCTTCTCGGCGATGGTGGGGTCTTTGACCGACGGGTTCTGCAGCCCGTCGCGCAGGGTCTCGTCGAAGAACTCGACCGCGCCGAAGGGCTTGTGGCGGCGGCCGACCTCGTTCCAGTCGTAGATGAGATCCTCGGAGGAGGCGTTCATGGCGCGGGGATCATAGGCCCGATCGACCGCGCCAGGGAGCACGGAAGGGCGCGATCGTTCTGGCGCCAGAACGATCGCCGGGGGCTCAGACCGACTCGATGAGCACGGCGAGGCCCTGGCCGCCGCCGATGCACGCGCTGCCGAGGGCGTAGCGCAGCGAGCGCTGGCGCAGCGCGTGGACGAGGTGCGCCGTGATGCGCGCGCCCGACGCGCCGAGGGGGTGGCCGAGCGCGATGGCGCCGCCGTCGACGTTGGTCTTCGCGCGGTCGAGGCCGAGCTCCTTCTCGACGGCGAGGTACTGGGGCGCGAAGGCCTCGTTGACCTCGACGAGGTCGATCTGGTCGAGCGACATGCCCGCGCGCGAGAGGCACGAGCGGATCGCGGGCGCGGGCCCGATGCCCATGAGCGACGGCTCGACGCCCGCCACGCCCCACTGGACGACGCGCGCGAGCGGGGTGAGGCCGCGCGCGCGGGCCCAGTCGCCCGAGGCCACCACGAGCGCCGCGGCGCCGTCGCAGATGCCCGACGCGTTGCCCGCGGTGACGACGCCGTCCTTCTTGAAGACGGGGGCGAGCTTCGCGAGGATCTCGAGCGTGGTCTGGGGGCGCGGGTGCTCGTCGACCGCGAACGACACGGTGCCCTTCTTCGACGCGAGCTCGACGGGCACGATCTCGTCGCCGAAGCGCCGCGCCTCGTGGGCCGCGGCCCAGCGCTGCTGCGACTGGAGCGCGTACTGGTCGCACTGCTCGCGCGTGATGCCGTACTTCTCCGCGAGGTTCTCGGCCGTGACCGCCATGGGGGTGTTGCAGTAGCTGTCGGTGAGCGCCGACCAGAGCGAGTCTTCGAGCGCGGGCGCCTTGCCGAAGGCGAAGCCCTCGCGCGCGCCGCGGAGCACGTGGGGGGCCTGCGACATGTTCTCGGTGCCCGCGGCGAGCACCACGTCGCTCTCGCCGAGGAGGATCTGCTCGGCGGCGTTGATGATGGCCTGGAAGCCCGAGCCGCACAGGCGGTTGACCGTGAGCGCGGGCGTGGTGATCGGCAGCCCCGACTTGAGCCCCACGTGGCGCGCGCAGTAGATCGCGTCGGCCGAGGTCTGCTGCACGTTGCCGACGATCACGTGGCCCACGTCGTCGGCCTTCACGCCGCTCGCCGCGAGGGCGGCCTTCGACGCGTGCACCGCGAGGTCGTTGGCCGAGACGGACTTGAGCGAGCCCGACAGCGTTCCGAACGCCGTGCGCTTCGCCGAGAGGATGACCACTTCACGAGAGAGCTTCGCCATGAGACGCCTCCAGAACAGGGCGGTTGAGGTTCAGACCGTGATCTCTGCGCGGGCGTGCGAGAGGGCCGCCTCGCCGCGCTCGAGCGTCGAGGTGCGCGCGTACACCTTCGAGCCCTCGACCCACGCCTCGGTGACGAGCGTGTCGCCGGGCCAGACGGGTTTGGTGAAGCGCGCCGAGAGCGTTCGAATGCGAGACGCGTCGCCGCCGCACGCGCCCTTCGCGATCGCGCGCGTGAGGAAGCCGTAGGAGCACAGCCCGTGGAGGATGGGCTCACCGCGGAAGCGCTCCTTCACGAGCGGGAACTCGGGGTCGGCGTGCAGCGGGTTGAGGTCGCCCGAGAGGCGGTAGAGCAGCGCCTGCTCGGGCGAGGTCTTCTCTTCGACGCGGAGGTCAGCGGGCCTGCTCGGCGCGGAGCCCTCGCGGCCGGGCGGGGCTTCGCCGCCCCAGCCTCCCTCGCCGAGCACGACGATGCCCCACTCGGTGTCGAAGAGGTGCGCGCCGGCTTCGTCGCGCGTCTCGGTGTGCACGACGACCTGGGCCATGCGCTTCATGTCGTAGACCGCCGCGATCTTCGCCGTGGTGCGCAGCGTGCCCGACGGCGCGAGCGGCGCGTGCAGGGTCACCCGCTGGTGGCCGTGCACGACCTTGTCGAAGCCGACGCCCGCGCGCTCGGTCGCGCGAAGCACGGCGGGGTACGCGGGGACCACCGCGTACGAGGGCAGCACCTTCGGCCCGCGGCCCTCGTAGAGGTAGTCGAGCTCGTCGCGCTTCGCGCCGACGCCGAGGGCGTAGAGCGCGACGTCGCGCCACGTGTACGCGTGGGTCGTCGGCTCGGTCGCGAGGCCCACGCACGTGAGGTCGAGCGCCATCGAAGTGGGCAGCGCTCTACCGTGCGCGGGGGGGCGCGTCAACGGGCGAGCGTCACGGCCGCGCGCACGATGGAGGCCGCGAGGAGCGCGCCCGTGAAGAGGGCGGTCTTGCGGTCGGCCCTGGGCACGCGGCGCGCTTCGGGGTGCGCGAGCACCATCATGAGCCCGAGCGCGGGGAGCGCGGGGACGGGCGCGTCGAGCAGCGCCGCCGCGAGGCCCGCCATGAGGATGCCCGCGAAGATGGCCCCCGACGTGCGCCGGAGCGAGAGACCGAAGCGCTCGCTGATGGCCATGTAGAGGGCGGTGAACACCACGTCGCCGAAGCCGATCTGCGGCTCGGGCACGCGCGACGGGGGCACCGCGGCCATCACGGTGAGCAGGCGCAGGAGCACGGGCGTCTGCACGATCGCGTGCGTGGGGCCCGACGCGGCCGTGACGCTCCATAGGTCGACGGCGGCCGAGAGCAGCGCCACGGGGAGGATGTGCCCGGGCGACTCGACGCGCGCGCCGACCTGCGTGCCCACCGAGCACGCGACGAGCATGATGCCGAGCGCGCCCGCGAGGCCCGCGAGGGCCGGTGCGTTGGCGCGCAGCGCGAGCGAGGCGAGCGAGAGGGCGACGCCCGTGAGCGAGGCGAGCGCCGCGGCGCGGGGGCGCATCAAGACGTCGCGCGGCGCGAGCGCGCCCGAGAGCGTGACCGAGGTGGCCGCGCACCCGAAGGCCACGAAGGGGTTCGCGAGGCTCGCGGAGGGGAACCACGGCGCCGCGAGCGAGAGGAGCGCCAGCGGCGCGAGGGCGACCGCCGCGGCCCGCGCCGCGCGCGCGATGGAGACCCGTGCGTCGGGCGGAGCGGACCGGTCGTCGTCCATGCGAGGAGAGCATAGTCGCGTGGGGGTGTTTCGTGCATCCTCCGCGCGCCGTGAAGGTCGCCCCACTGCTCGCGATGCTCGTGTTCGGGTGCAATGCACCGCCCGCGCGGCGCGAGGTTTCGTCACCTCCCACGGGGCTCTACTGGGGCCGCTGGGGTGACGTGCCCGACGGCGTGCGCGTGCAGGTGTGGACGCATGGGGCGCGCGACCGGCTGCGAGGGACGTGGGAGCTCCCCCCGTGGCACGGAGAGTTCGCGGGCCTGCGAGGCGCCGACGGCGCGTACGACGTCGAGTGGCGCGAGGAGGGCGTGGTGGCGGGCGCGGCGATGCGCGTGCGTCGCACGAGGCTGCGGGTCGACGCGCGCACGGGGGCGCTGCGGGGGTCGCTCGGTGGGGGCGCGATCGAGCTCGTGCCCGCGGGTGCGCCGCGCACCGAGCTTCGCGCGGGCGTGTGGCTCTCGCGGTGGACGGGCCTGCCGCCGGGCATGTGCGTCGAGACGGTGCTCTCTCGTGCGCCCGACGGCCGGTGGCGCGCGGCGTACCGCTATCAGGAGCGCGAGGGCTCGTTCGACGGCGACGTGGTCGATCGGGGCGCGCTCGCGATCCGCTGGCGCGAGGTGTCGTCGCGGGGCACGGTCGCGCAGGGCGCGGGCCTCTTGCGCCCGTCGGTCACGGGCCTGTTCGGCACCTACGGCGTAGGCGAAGAGGCTGCGGGCACGGGCTTCTGGTCGCTCGAGCCTCTAGAGTAGGCGCCTCATGGACGTTGCGAAGCTCTTGAGCGCGCTCGTCGAGCGCGAGGGTGATGAATTGATCGCGGCGCTGCACGACGAGGTGCGGTTTCGACAGGGCGACGGCACGGTGCACCGTGGGCGCTCCGCGGTGCTGGCGATGTTCGAACGCAGCGAGCGCAAGGTGCGCTACCGCGTGGTCGCGACGTCGTTCGACACGGTGCGCGTCGCCATGGAGGTGCCGGGCGTGCCGGGCGCGTTCAGCTTTCTGCTCTGCGGCAGGGCCGAAGAGGGGAAGCTCATCGAGGTGTGGGTCGAACGTTAGGCGGGCGCGTTCGCAGCGCCGCCTGCGTTCGAGGTCTCCCCGTGTGGCGAGACACGGAGACGGACGTGCGTGACGCGGACGGGTCACGCCGCCGACGGGTTGATGAGAACGAGCCGCGAGTCGTGAGGCGCGCGACGCAGCGTGCGACGACTTCAGCTCACGCGGCGAAGCGGGACCGCCCCGGGCGCCTTGGGGGCCTCGGCCTCGTTGGCCGGGGTCTCCTGGGCCTGCGTCGCCTCGGCGCGCTGAGCGGCCTTGATCGACGCTACCGTGGGGGTGATGCGCGTCACCGAGACGACCTTCATCTCGGGGAAGCGTGCGGTCGCTTCGCGCGTGGCCTGGGCCGCCGTGCGCGTCTCGATCGTCACGACAGTCTGCGGGCCGCTGCGGTCACGCAGAGGGCGCAGCGCGATCTCGAACTTGTTGATCCAGATTCCACTCACAGTGAGGCAATCATAACGATCGGGCCGGGATATGTCACCCCTCCGGTCGAGATTCCCACGAAAGCGTGTGCAGATTTCGGACGCCGTGGTCAGACGTTGAAGCGGAAATGGGCGACGTCTCCGTCGCGCATCACGTAGTCGCGCCCCTCGATGCCGAGCTTGCCGGCGGCGCGGCACGCGGCTTCGCTGCCGAGCTCGACGAGGTCCTTCCAGAAGATGATCTCGGCCTTGATGAAGCCGCGTTCGAAGTCCGTGTGGATCTTGCCCGCAGCGCCGGGCGCGGTGGTGCCTCGGCGGATGGGCCACGCGTGCACCTCGGGCTTGCCCGCGGTGAAGAACGTGATGAGGTCGAGCGCGCGGTAGCCCGTGCGCACGACGCTGTGCAGCCCGGGCTCCTCGAGCCCCACGCTCGCGAGGAAGTCGGGCCGGTCTTCTCTGGGGAGCGAGGCGATCTCGGCCTCGATCGCCGCGGAGATGCGCACCACCTCGACGCCGCGCTTCTTCGCCAGCGCCTCGAGGGCCTTCACGTGGGCGTTGCCCTCGCCGTGAATGTCCTTCTCGGCCACGTTGGCGACGAAGAACATGGGCTTGTCGGTCAGGAGGAAGCTGTCGCGCATCACCGCGCGGCCCTCGTCGGAGAGGGCGATCGCGTGGGCCGTCTTGCCCTCGTTCAGCCCCTTCGCGACCGCCTCGAGCACGTCGACGGCGAGCTTGTCTTCGGCCTTGCCGCCCTTGGCCTGCTTGCGCGCGCGCTCGAGGCGCTTCTCGACCGAGTCGAGGTCTTTGAGAATGAGCTCGGTCTCGATGGTCTCGACGTCGCTGAGGGGGTCGACCCTGTTGTCGACGTGGATCACGTTCTCGTCCTCGAAGCACCGCACCACGTGGGCCACGGCGTCGACCTCGCGGATGTGCGACAGGAACGCGTTGCCCCGGCCCTCGCCCTTGCTCGCGCCGCGCACGAGGCCCGCGATGTCGACGAAGTCGACGGTGGCGCGCACCTCCTTCTCGGGCTTGTAGAGCTTCACCAGCGCGTCGAAGCGCTCGTCGGGCACGGCCGCGGTGCCCACGTTGGGGTCGATGGTGCAGAAGGGGAAGTTCGCCGCCTCGGCGCGAGCCGTCGTCGACACGGCGTTGAAGAGGGTGCTCTTGCCCACGTTGGGCAGACCTACGATGCCAACCTTGAGAGCCATGAGTGGGAGGGGCCTCTAACAGCAATCGCAGCGCTCGCGCAACCGCCGGGCGAGGCTGTAGTAGGCTCGCGGCACTTTCGATGCGCAGGTCTCCGCTCACCTTCGTGGCCGCGCTCGTCGCCCTCGGGCCGACGTTGGCGGAGGCTCAGCCCCGCCGCGCGCCCAGGCAGGGGTGCTCGGTCGTGCACGTCACGCTGGCGCAGTTCGAGGGCGACGCCGTCGACCCCGGCGCCGCCCCCGTGGCCGTGTTCACGACGGGGGGCGCGCTCGCCGCGTGGCGCGAGCGCTCGGGGGCGCTGCGCGTGGGCGCCTTCGACGCGGAGTGGAGGCCGCTGGGGGAGGCGCGCGAGGTCGCGCGGCCGGCGGGCGCGTTCGCCGCGGCGCCCACCGCCACGGGCGCCGCGTTCGCGTACGTGGAGCGCGGCCACGACGTCGTGCTCGCGCGGGTGAACGCGCGAGGCGAGGCGCAGAACGTTCCGCGCCGGGTCGCTCATGAGGACGAGGCGGTCGACGCCGTGACCCTCGCGCGCACCGACGCGGGCATGATGGTCGTGTGGTCGGCCGCCGGTGGGCGCGTGCTGCGCGGCGCCGTGCTCGATCACCGTGGCGTCGCGCGCGAGCGGCCGGTGGAGCTCGGCGCGGGGCGCCTCCCGAGGCTCTGGTGGCTCCCCTCGGTGGGCGCCGCCGCGCTCACGGTCGCGAGCCTCGAGGCCGACGACGTCGCCGTGCTCGGGCTCTCGGCCGCGATGCAGGTCGACTCTCGGCTGCGGTGGCCCACGGGCACGCTCGGCCCCATCGAGGTCGCGGGGGCGCTCCACGGGGTGCAGGTGCACGGCTCCGGCGTGCCGGTGCTGGTGAGGGTGCCGCCCGGAGGCGCTGCGATGGGCGCCGCGTCCGACGGGGCGGCCCGCGCGCGCTACGCGCTCGTCGACGCGGCGGTCGACGGGGCGACGGCGCTCGTGCTGCTCGACGACGCGCGGGGC
>JBDHVF010000028.1:0-23927 GCA_039809605.1 Polyangiales bacterium
ATCCTGCTCGCGGGCGTCGAGGGCCCCCGGCGCGCGGCCGCGCGCTTCGTCGGCGACGACGGCCGCGACGCGCCGCGGCTGTCGAACGGCATCGCCGAGCGGGTGATCGCGTCGCGCCGCCCCCTGGTGCTCACCGACGTGGGCGACGACGCCGACCTCGCGTCGCGCGCCAGCGTGGCGCGCATCGGCCTGCGCGCGGCGCTCGCGGCGCGCCTCGCGCGGCGCGGCGAGTGCCTCGGGCTGCTCTACCTCGACTCCGCGCGCGCGCCGGGCGACCTCGCGCGCTGGGGCCTGTACCCGATCGAGGTGGCGGCCGCGATCGTCGCGCGCGCGCTCGACCTGCTGCTCGCGCGCGAAGACGAGCGCGAGCGCGCGCGCGTGCTGGTCGGCACGGCGCACGGGCTCCTCGACGCGGTGGCGGCGATCGACGCGTCGCTCGAGCTGGTGGCCGAGGAGGACGACGCCGCGCGGCGCAGGGCCGTGGCCGACGACGCGCGAGCGCGGTGCGCCGAGCTCGTCGCGCGCGCCGACGGGGTGCTCGAGCTCGTGCAGCCCGACGACGCGGCGGCCGCGCGCGACACGGTCGACCTGCGCGACCTCGCGCGCTACGCGCTCGGCTCCGTCGAGGGCGCGATCGCGCTCTCGACGCCGGTCGAGGCGGTGCCCGTCGCCGTGGAGATCCAGGCGATGACGCGGGTGGTGACGCAGATCGCGGAGGTGACGGTGCGCGGCGCGGCGGAGGCATCGCCCTCGCTGGAGGTCTCCGCGGGCGCGTCGTCGCGGGCGCCCAGGGTGCTCGGCTGGCGCCCCGGGCCGCGCGGCGGCGTGGGGTGGGCGAGGCTGACGTTCGAACACCCCGGCGCGGCGCTCCACGCCGCGGAGATCGCCGGGCTCTTCGACCCCGCGCGCGCCAGGGACGAGCGCGCCGTGCGGCTCTGCGCGGCGCGGCGCGTGCTGCGCGGCTACGGCGGCGTGCTGTGGGCCGAGGCGCGCGCCGAGGGGGGCGTGCGCTACGTCGCGGAGCTCCCCCTCGCACCGAGAGGAGAGGCATCATGAACGATCAGGCGCGCGTGCTGGTGGTCGACCCCGAGCCCCTGGTGCAGGAGCTCGTGCGCCGGCGGCTGGGCGAGGCTGGCTTCGAGACGAGCGCCGCGGCGAGCGGCGGCGAGGCGCTTGCGGCCGCCGGGCGCGGCGCGGTCGACGTGATCCTCCTGAGCGCGGCGCTGCCCGACGACGACGGGCTCAACGTGCTGGCGCGGCTCCGGGCCATGCCCGCGCTCGAGGGCGTCTCGATCGCGCTGATGGCGACCCAGCGCGACGCCGAGAGCCTGATGCGGGGCCTCGCGCAGGGCGCCGACGACTACCTGCGCAAGCCCATCGACCGGGTCGAGCTCGTGGCCCGCGTGCGCGCGCTCGTGCGCCTGCGACGTCACCTCGCCGAGCTGCGCCGCAAGAGCGAGCGGCTCGAGGAGCTCAACGCCACGCTCGAGCGCCTCGCCACGCACGACGCGCTGACGGGCCTGGCCAACCGCGGAAGCCTCGAGGCCCGCCTCGCCGAGGAGATCGACCGCTGGTGGCGATACCGCCAGCCGCTCGCGATCGTGATGCTCGACGTCGACCACTTCAAGCGCGTGAACGACACGCACGGGCACGCCGCGGGCGACGCGGTGCTGCGCGGCGTCGCGCACGCGGTAAGGGCCTCGGTGCGCAAGGTCGACTTCGTCGCGCGGTACGGCGGCGAGGAGCTCGTGATCGTGGCGCCCTCGACCGACGGGCCGAGCGCGCTGACGCTCGCCGAGCGCGTGCGCGCCGCGGTGGCCGAGGCCGCCATCGAGGCGCCGGGCGCCGACGGCAGCCCCGTCACCGTGCGCGTCACCGTGAGCCTCGGCGTCGCGAGCACCGAGGTCGCCCCCCGCGAGACGCCCGCGGGCTTCTGGGTGAGCGACCTGCTCTCCCTCGCCGACCACGCGATGTACCGCGCCAAGCGCGCAGGGCGCAACCGCATCGAGGTCTCCGAGTAGCTCGCCGCAAGGCGCCTTCGAGCCGACGTTCACCGCCTGGCGCGCCTGGGCGGCGGTGTGTCAGTCCGGCGGCCCCCGGCCCGTCTCTGCGGCGACATGGACGCGAGACATGACCTGCGAGGCGTCGGGCCCGTCGCCGAGCGCGCGCTGCGGCTCATCGCGCGGTGCGAGGCTGAGTTCGGCTTCGACAGCGGCGTGCGCCGGGTGCTGGTGCTCACCGACGACCGGCGCTGGGGCCGTCACGTGCCGCGCGGCGCGTGGCTGATCCGCGAGACGCTGAAGCTCTACCCCACGGCCCTGCGCGAGCGCGCGCTGCCCGAGTATGTGCTTCACGAGCTCGGGCACGCGCTCGTCGCGCGCTATGACCTGCGCGCGTACCTCGAGCCCTTCACGCGAAGGACCTTCGCCACGCGGGCCGCGTACCTGACCGCGAGCGAGGCCGCCGGACGCAGGGCGCGCCGCGAGGGCTTCGTCAGCGGGTACGCCTCCTGCGACCGCGAGGAGGACTTCTGCGAGACCTACGCCGCGTACCTCACCAACCGCGCCTCGTGGTGGCGCCGCCTGCGCTACGACGGTCAGGTCGTGCCGGTGCGAGGCGACGCCCGCCTCCGCCGCAAGCTCGACGCGGTGCACGCGCTGCTGCGCGACCTCCGGGAGTTCGGCTAGCCGCCGGTGTGGTTCGATCGACCTGTTTTTTACTTGGATGATCGTCACTGCTCGCCTACGATTCCCCCACGCCGACCGCGCCGGTGTGACCGGAGGGTGTTGGGGGGGCACCGGGAGACCGGCCGCGGCGGCGTCTGATGGTCACGGCGCGTGTGGCACGATGGTCCAAGCGCCCTGACGTAGGAACGTCTCTTCTTCTGCCGTTGCGGATCGTGTGGTCTCTCACCAATGGCACCCCGAGCGAAGCGCGCCTCTGATCCGAGGCATCGCCCGCGCGTCGCGCCCGCGTTCGGCGAGCGCCTGCGCGCGCGTCGCGCCGCCGCGGCGCTCACGCAGGCCGCCCTGGCCGAGCGCGCGGGGCTCGACGTGTCGTACGTGAGCCAGATGGAGCGCGGGCTGCGCGACCCGTCGCTCTCGTCGATCGAGGCGCTCGCGGGCGCCCTCGGCCTGTCGCTCGCGGAGTTCTTCGAAGACGACAGCGACGAGGCCGGCGTGAACCTCGCCCGCTCCCTCGCGGCCGAGCTCGCGCCGATGGACGCCGCGACGCGGCGCGACGCCGTGGAGATCCTCCGGCGCTTCCGCGCGTCGGTCGAGCGCGCCGCGCCCCGTCGTCGCCGCGAGGCGTGAGGGCGCGAAGCCCACGACGCGTCCGCGCGGGTTCGGAGGCGGCGATGGGGCGCGGTGATCGAGCGCGCGCCGTGGCGACGCGGGCGATCGAGACCTCGCCCCAGGCGCTGCTCGCGGCCCGTTTCCGCGCGCAGGCGCGGATGGTGGCCGATCGCGAGGTCTTCCTCACGCGCTGGAGCGCCAGGGTCGACGAGCCGCTCCGCCCGACGGACGAGCAGCTCGCGGCGCGGGCGAGGTCCACCGAGGGCTTCGCCTTCGCCTACCTCAAGGAGCTTTGCCTCTCGGCCGTGCTGCGCTGGATGAAGTCACGCTCCGCGGAGGGCATCTGACGCCGAGCGCTTCGCGGCCGTGTCGATCGACGCACACGTACGCGACGAAGGCGCCGCGCACGTAGAGGTGCGCGTTCGTCACGGTGCTGAGCGCGCCCCCCGTGCTCGCCATGCTCGCCGCGATGCGGCTGCGCGCGCGCGGCCCCGCCTCGGTGGCGCTCCGCCGCGCGCGGCGGTCCACGCTCCGTGCGGGCGACGGGCTGCGAGGCGCTCCCCGACCGGGTGACGGGCACGCCCTTCGCCGCGCGGCCCGTGCGATCACTCGCTCGTGTCCAGCTCGTTGCGACGGATGCGCGCGGCGAAGCCCGCGAGGAACTCGTTCGCGTCGCCTTCGGCCTCGGCGAGCAGCCGCTCCAGCGCAGGCGAGCCGATGCGGTGGAGCGCCCAGAGCGCGTTCATCCGGGTCCAGGGGCGGCTCGCGTGGTCCTCGACCCAGAATGCGAGCGCGAGCGCCTCGACCCGCGGCGACGCGAGGCGTGCCAGCGATTGGAGCGCCCGCCGCCGGACGTACTCGTCCCCGTCGGCCGCGAAGCGGATGAGCAACGGCTCGGCGTGCGTGAGCTCGCAGCGCCGCCCGAGGGCGTCCGCGCACTGCCACCGCGCATCGGCCTCCCCGCGATCGATCGACGCGCGCGCGACATGCAGCAGCGGTCCCGCGCCGCGGTCGCCGAGGTCGGCGATCAACTGCTCGAGCTCGTTGTCGCGAGCGATCGCATAGAGGGCGTCGTCGAGCACCGCAGGCGGCCAATCCGCGGTGGGCGAGGCGACCAGAAGCGCGCCCCACGCGCGGTACAGCTCACCCCACGCGGGGTACTCGCACTCCCACTCGCCGACGCGTCGAGCCTCGGGGACGGCGTCGGCCCACGCGCGAAGTCGCGCGACCTCCTGCTGGAACCGCTCGATCGCCGAGGTGCTCACGCGCGCAGCGTACCCCATCGCGTCGCGCCGCGAACCGCGGGTTGATGGGCGATCCGGCACCTCGCGCCACGCGCCAAGCAACGTCGCTGCGCCGCACCGCGCGGAAGTAGCCTCACGCAGGTGAACCTCCGCGTGACCTATGACCGCGCCGACGACCGCGTCGGGCGCGTTCATGCGCAGCCACAGCGCGACGGTCATGCCGACGTCGGTGACGACGATGCCCCGCTCGACCGCGGCGCGCGGCCGTCAGCAGCTCGCGCGTGAGCGCCGCGCGGCTGTTGTCGAGGCCCTCCTGCGCGGCCCCCACGCCCTGCGCCCGCGACAACGCCAGCCACACGCGGCCCTCGTCATCGGGCACCTCGAACTCACGGGAGCTCGGGCTCCATTGTCGGCGGTGCGGTGCGGTGTGGTCCTGACGACGGCCGCACCGATTGTCACAAAGGTGCCCGACGCTGGTCGGAACTCCGCGCGCCCGGCGCACTCCCCCATGCGCGCGAAACCGCTGAAAACGCAGTGCCCAGGGACGGAATCGAACCGCCGACACGGGGATTTTCAGTCCCCTGCTCTACCAACTGAGCTACCTGGGCCCCGTCGAAACGGGAGCGCGTGTGTATCGCGTCACCCGCGCCCCTGTCAACGTTCTCGTTGCGCAGCGAGCACCGCGCGCAGCGCCTCCTCGAGATCGGGGTGCGCGAAGCGGTAGCCCGCCGCGAGCGCCACGCGCGGGAGCGCCCGCTGCCCCGTGAGGAGCACGCCGGCCATCTCGCCCATGGCCGCGCGCAGCGCGAGGCCCGGCACCGGCAGCCACGACGGGCGGTGCAGCGCGTGACCCAGCGCGCGCGCGAAGGCCGCGAAGCGCGCGGGCGCGGGGGCCGTCACGTTCATCGCGCCGCGCACGCCGTCGTGGTCGAGCGCGAAGAGCACCATGCCCGCCACGTCGTCGAGGTGAACCCACGGGAGGTACTGCCGCCCGTCGCCCACCGGGCCTCCGACGAACAGCTTGAACGCGGGCAGCATGCGCGCGAGCGCGCCGCCGTCTTCGCCCAGCACCACCCCGATGCGCGCGCGCACCACGCGAACGCCCAGCTCCGACGCGCGCTCGGCCTCGGCCTCCCAGGCGCGGCACACGCTCGCGAGAAAGTCGTCGCCGGGGGGCGTCTCTTCGTCGACCTCCTCGTCGCCGCGCGGGCCGTAGTAGCCCACCGCGCTCGCGCTCACCAGCGCCGCGGGGCGCGGCGAGGCCGCGCGCATCGCGTCGACGAGCGCACGCGTCGTCTCCACGCGGCTGCGGAGGATCTCGGCCTTGCGCGCGTCGGTCCATCGCCCCGACGAGACCGGCTCGCCCGCGAGGTTCACCGCCGCGTCGAGGCGCGACAACACCATGGGCGACATCTCCGCGAGCGCGGCCAGCTCGACGCCCGCGGGGAACGTCCCCCTCACGCGCGAGGGGTCGCGCGTGAACGCCACCACGGCGTCGCCCCGCGCGTGCAGCGCGCGCACGAGCCTGCGCCCGAGAAAACCCGTGGCCCCTGTGATGCCGACGCGCAAGGTACGCACCCCTCTCTCGCAACCCCTGCGATGCCCCGTCGGGCGCGGCGGTTTCACGGAGGCTGCGCGGCGGCCAGCTCGCGCAGCGCGCGCGCGTCGTCGGGCGAGACCCCCGCCACCGCGTCGACCTCGGGCGACGGGGGCGACCCCGTGATCGCGCGGTAGATCACGCAGGCCGCGAGCCACGTGCCCGCGGGTGAGGGGTGGCTCCCGTCGGCGGCGTAGAGGTCGACCGCGGGCACCGCGCGCAGCGAGGCCACCCACGCGTCGCCCACGTGCGCGACGGTGCCGCCCGCCGCCGCGGCCACCTGCGCGTACGCGAGGTCGAGGCGGGCGTTGAACACCTCGGGCGATCCGCCCGACCAGGGCTCCTCGTAGAGCGTGTCGCCCGCGCGCCGCGGCCACGTCGCGAAGAACACCGCCCTCGCGTGCGCGCCCGCCACCAGCAGCGCGAAGCGCCCGGCGTACGTGCGGAACTCGGCGTTGTGCAGCACCGGCTCGACGCTCTGCCCCTGGAGCACCACCGCGCTCCACCCACCCGACATGATGCGCGTCGGCGCGGCGTTCGACTCCCAGTGCATGCGCAGCGTCGCGCCGCTCGTCGCCACGCTGTCGGTCTCGATCAGCGGCCCCGCCGCGCGCGACATGCGCGCGACGAGCGCGGGCAGGTCGTTCACGTACGTGTAGCTGTTGCCCACGAACAGCACGCTGAGACGCGCGGGCGCGGGCGCGTCGCCGAGCGCGTCGGCGGGCGGCGCGTCGGCGGTCGCGTCGGGCGGGCGCGGCTGGTCGACCGTGGCGTCGGCGCGCGGGAGCGTGACCGGGGGCGACGCGTCGCTGCACGAGAGCGCGCACGTGACGAGGGCGAGCGCCAGCGCGAGACGCATACGCTCGCGACGCTACCACGCGGCCGTCGACGCGGACGGCGCATCGCGTCGTTGCGCTGACCGCGGCCCAGCGGCCTGTCTACGACCCGTCACCCCGGAGCGACGCGGCGTGGATGCTCGCCGGCCACCGTCGCATGAACATCGCCAGCCGCGCCTCGGCCTCGGCGGAGCGTCGCAGCAGGCGCAGCGCCCTGATGATCAGCGCCTCGCGCTCCTCGACCAGCGCGCCCTCTCGAAAGCGTCGCGCGTGTTCTCGCGCGGCCGCCAGCACTCCGTCGCCGTCGCCTCGCGCGAGCGCCGCCGCGCAACGCTCGATGAGCAGCCGCTCGGCCTGACCGCTCCCACCCAGGCGCGTCCCCTCGCGCGTCGCGTCCGCGGGCCTGGCCTCGGCGTCGATCACCGCCGCGTCGACCTCCCCCGTCGCCGCGCGCTCGGGGCCACCATCGGTCCACGTACGCTCACGCCAGACGACTCGCTCGACGACCCTCTCGCGCTCAACGACCCTCTCGCGCTCGACGACCCTCTCGCGGCCTCGCCACAGCGCGCGCCCACCGATGAGTCCGCCGAGCGCGCCGACGAGTACCCCCGCCAGGAGGTTCCTCGGAGACATCGCGACGCGCGACCGCCTGTCGCGCCGCGGAGGCGCCCCGCCGTCGCTCTCTCCGCCGTGGCCTTGACCTCCGCGGATCCTCGCCTCTGCGCCTGCGCGGATCGCTGCGATCACTGCGTCGTCGGGCATCGGGCGATCACGCTCGGCGTCGAGGAGAGCGCGATGGTCGGGCGTGAGTGGATCGTCGTCGCGCGACCCTGGATCGCTCATTGGCGCCTCCCCGCGCGCAGCCGCGCGACGGCGTCCGCGAAGTCTGCGCGCGCGAGGCGCAGCCGCGTGTAGCCGGTGTTCAGTGGAATTCCGAGCCCGCGTGTGATGTCGGGCATTGACATCCCCTCGATCTCGGCCGCGACGAAGACCGCACGCCGGTCTTCTCCCATCGAGTCGAGGGCCGCGATCACGAGGGCGCGACCCTGCGCGGCCGCCACAGCCTCGTCCGGTGGGTCGCTGGGATGCGCGAATGCCTCGTCGATGGAGTCCATCAGCCCGCTGTGCTCCCTCCGCACGTCAGCGCGCCGCCTGTAGTTCGACGCCACTCGCGCGGCGAAGGCCATCAGCCACGGTCGAATCGGACGCTCTCGATCGTACTCCGTCCACCGCGCGTGCACCGCGACGAGCGCCTCCTGGGTCATGTCGGCGAGGTCTCGCTCGGCCACGCCGAGGCGCTTGAGCTGCACGTGCAGCCAGCCGATGTGCGCCTCGACGCACCGCCAGAACTCGTCACTCGTGATGATGGCCCGCGCTCCGTCCGGATCGTTCTGCTCGTGCCCTTGTGCGCTGCGCGGTCGTTCCGTCACACGAATCGCCACACGATCGCGAGGCCCGCCGTGGCCTGCACCCAGGAGGCCTCCCAGACCGCTCTCCCATCGAGCGTGACGGCGGTGCGTACGACGGGCGAGGTCACGTCGATTCGCAGGCGCACCGCGACTCGCCTCGACGCGCGCACCTCGAGGGCCCCGCGCGCGCCCACGTCGACGGGCCACACCGTATCGAGCCGCGGCGCATCGACGCCGAGGCCCTCGCCCGAAAGCCTCCCGACGACGCCGAGCGCGCAGACGAGCCCCTCGGCGGTGGTGTCTTCACCCGCGTGCCAGCACGCCGCGAGCTCGGCGGCGACGCGCTGCGTTCGCGTCGCGCCGCCCTCGGGCTGCCGCGTGATGCTCACAAACAGGTCGGCGCTCACGCCGATCGAGAGTGCGAATCGCCCGAGCGAGACGCCGCCTTCGAGCGTCAGGCCGAGGTCTCCACCGGGGCTGAACCCGAGGCTTGCCCTCGGGCCGAGCGAGACCCATCCACGTACGCTCGCGCGCGGCACCTCGGGGGCAGACGTCGCAACAGACCCTCGCGGCGACGGCGCATCGACGGCGCGCAGCGGCGCGACGGGCGGCGCAGGTGGCGGTGCGACCGGGGGCGGTGGCTCGGGGTGGGTGGGTGGCGCTGACGTGCGCGACGCGTCGAGCGCGACGCTCACCGCGAGCGCCACGGTGCTGACGATGTCGTTGCAGTCGCCGCCTTGCGAAGACACCTCGCGGGTGCCGACGAGGGCGCCGTCGGGGCGGTTCCAGGCGACGAGCGCGTGGAGGCCGCGTCCGGCGCGCACGACCGTTACGCTGACGCGGCTCGCGGTCGAAGGTTCGTCGGAGAAGGGGTCGCGGCCGAGGCGCGCAGCGACCGCCTCGCGGAGCGCACGCTCGTCGGGGCAGCGCGTGACTCCCGCGCCCACGAGGTAGCTCAGCGCGACGCGCTCGCGCGTCTGCGCCCGGGCGAGAGAAGGAACGAGCGAGAGGGCAGAGAGGGCAGAGAGGAGCGCGACGCGCACGACCACACGCGACGCTATCACGTGCGGTCGGTGCGATCGTGCAGCCGCATCGGTCTATCGGCTCCGCGCGCAGCGGAAGCCGAGCCCCTCGTAGCTGGCGCTAGGTGGATCATAGCCGCGCGTCGCGGATCGGAGGAGGTTGGTGTTGTTCGCGGTCGTGTCGGAGGGATTGCCCCACCAACCGCCGCGGTCCGTGTGGGCGCTCCCCGAGGTGCAGAGCGGGTCGGTGCGCGGGCCGGTGCCCCAGCACCCAGTGTCGGTGTACTCCGAGAAGAAGTCGGCGGTCATCTCCCAGACGTTGCCCGCGAGGTCGTAGAAGCCGCCGGTGGGGGCGAAGCTGCCGACGCGGCGCGTGTTGGCCCCGTCTTCGCCCGCGCACGTGTTGAACTGCGCGCGGTCGCAGGGCGCGCTCCTCCCTCCGAGCGGCGCGTCGTCGCCCCACGGAAAGACGCGCGGAATGGGACGTCCGTCGGAGACCCCACGCGCCGCGTACTCCCACTCGGCCTCGGTCGGCAGGCGGCCCCCGTCCCACACGCAGAACGCCTGCGCCGTCCACCAGTTCACGCAGTTGATCGGGTGCGCCTCGCGCGCTCCGGGCGACGCGCTCCAGTTGCACGTGCCGCCGTACATGGCGGTCCCCACGGGCTCGGTCACGGTGCCGCTCCACGCGAGCGGGCCCGCGGGGTACGACACTGACGCGCCAGGCGAAGGATGACCCACCGCCCAGAACTCACGGAAGCGCGCCACGGTCACCTCGTACGCGTCGAGGGAGAAGTCGCGCACCGTCACCGGGTGCGTGGGCGACGCTCGCAGCGCCGGGGCGTCTGCCCCCATCGTGAACGTTCCGCCCGTGACCGGCACCAGGCCGCAGCCAGGCAGCGCGCGAGAGGCGCAGCTCGTCTGCCGCACGACGCACACGCTCCCGACGCACCGCTCCGCGACGCGGCAGGTGCGGCCACACGAGCCGCAGTTGGAAGCGTCGGACGAGAGGTCGCGACACACATCGCCGCAGCGAGTCTGACCCGACGGGCATACGATCTCGCACACGCCCGCCGTGCAGATCCGGCCTGACCCGCAGGCGTTGCCGCACGCGCCGCAGTTGGCGTTGTTGGTCGCGATGTCGACCTCGCAGCCGTTGGTGAGGTTGCCGTCGCAGTCTCCCCGCGAAGCTGGACAGGCGGGGGTGCGAGCATAGAGACCCGGTGTCGCGCGGAACGCGAGGATGTCCGCGTCGATTGGGACGCGACTGGCGGCGCAGTCGCCACCGTCGGTTCCGATGTTCAGGGACGGGATGACACCGCTCGGGATCGCCACGGCCGACGTCACCGTCGCCGTGAGTGGGGGATGGCCTTGGCGGTTGAGCTCGACGTAGATCGAGCCGGTCGACGGCGTCACCTGCATGATCAGGTCGAAGAAGTCGGCGTCCGAGGTGACCGTGCTGCCGAAGACGCGGTTCGATGGCGCGATGGGCGTCGAACGCATTCCCGGCGCCGGCCTGACGTAGTTCACGTCGACCCCTGCCTCGCTGGCGCTGTTCCACACCCAGCGATTGACCATGATCGCCACGGTCGTCCCGAACAGCAAGCCGACGGAGATCGTGCGCTGATGCTGCGTGTTGATCCGCGCCACGAGCTCGACCCTATAGCTCGTGGCCGTGCACGTGAACGGGGCCGGGGCGTAGTAGAGGACCGACGACGACCCGCCCGGCGCCGACAGGTGGAGTGCGCTCGCGCACGCTGGCGCGTATGAGCTACCTACGCCGCTGACCGTCGAGAAGGGATACGCCGCAGGCGCGGCGCACGAGAGGTTGTACAGAAGTTGTGACGTCGCGGTCCGGGCCATTGCGTCGCCGCACACGAACGGGCTCGCGCCGCACGTGTCGACACAGGCGCCGCCGGTGCACACCTCGCCGCCGGCGCACGCGTGACCGCACGAACCGCAGTTGGAGGCGTCGGACGAGAGGTCGGCCTCACATCCGTTCGAAGTCGAACGGTCGCAGTCGGCGAAGCCCCGCGCGCACGTGGTCGGGGCGTCGACGGCCGGCGGGCCATCGCTCACGTCGACGGCTGGCGAGGCGTCGGCCGCGTCGGCGGTGGATGAGCCATCGGCCGCGTCGAGCGGCGGCGACGCGTCGACGGCTGGCGAAGCGTCGGCCGCGTCGACGGCTGGCGAAGCGTCGGCCGCGTCGACGGTGGACGAGCCGTCGGCCGCATCGAGCGGTGGCGACGCGTCCATCGGTGCCGCGTCCGCGGCAGAGGATGCGTCGCTCGCGCCGTCCGATGGGGGGGAGCCGCTCGCGTCGCCGACGTTCGACTGCGGCGCGTCGCAGCACATGAGCGAGACGACCACGGCCAGCGGCAGGATGGCTCGCATCGTCGCGAGCTTGAGTGCGTAAATCACCTTCATGGGTCCCGTCCGAAGCCGAGGGCTCGACGACGGTCGCGCCCTCATGGACGACCGGCGAGCAGACGACTCCACGGCGCTTGTGATGTCGGACGTGGTTCCGTCTCGAAAAAAGTTAGACCGCGTCAGCGACGGAGGTAGATCTGCATCACCCACGGCGCGTCGCGCACGGCGCGGAACCCCACGAGGTCGAGTAGCCCGTCTTCGTCGAAGTCGGTCACCAGCGAGAGGCGCATCCCGGGCGTGCCGAGGGTGGCGCACCCGACGCGGGTCGAGGCGCCGTTCGAGAGCCGATAGAGGTCCGTGCCCATGGTGCCGTCGGGCGGAAACGCTCGGATCGAGACGAGGTCTTCGCCGCCGTCGCGGTCGACGTCGAGCGCGGTGACCCCGAATGCGTCGGTCGCCTCGGCGAGGATCGACGCGCGCGACGCGACCTCGCCGCCGTCACCGAACTGGATGAGCTCGTAGCTCTGCGGAGTCAGGGTGACGAGCGCAGACCGTCGATTGGCGAGCTTCACGGCCACGAACGCTCGGTACCTGTCGGTTCCCGCGAGCAGCGTCGCCACGCAGCGCCCCGCGAGCAGGTTGCCCTCGCCGTCCCCCGGTCGGAAGAGGAGGCAGCCGTCGGCCGACCGACGCGTGAGCACGTCGACGTGACCGTCGCGGTCGGCATCGAACACGGCGACCTCGTTTGGATTGCCGCCCTCTGGGAGGAGCGTGACATCGGGGGCCGCGCGCCCCGGTCGACCGTGCATGACCGCGAGGGTGTCGGCGGTGGGCGGCCCGTGTGACTGCACGGCGGCAACAAGGTCGACGGTGCCGTCTTCGTCGAAATCGCCCGCCGCGACGTCGCCGTTGATACGTCCTACACGCCACACCGACGGATCTGCGAGCGTGCCTCTGCCGTCGCCCCAGAACACGTGGAGCGTCTCGTCGAGCTGATCGACCGACACGATGTCGACGTGACCATCTTGATCGAGATCGACCGAGAGGTACCCGAATGCCTCGCGCCCCGCGGGGGCCTCTCGAAGCTCCCAACGCGTTCCGACGCAGCGTCCGCCGCAGGCGGGAGACGCGCAGCACCGACCCGTGACGCAGCCCGTCCCCGGCGCGCATGCGTTGCCGCACGCGCCGCAGTGGAGCGCGTCACGCGCCGTGTCGACGCAGGCGCGTCCACTTGCGGCGATGCACGACACGCCGCCGTCCGTGCAGGGGAGGTTGCCTCCTAGGTTGCCCTCCTCCGTGCACGAGGCGAGGAACAGCGCCCCCAACCACCGTACTATCGCACCCATACCTCGACCTCCGAGAGTGTCATCGACTCAGGGCTCGGGCGCTCGACACGCACGTAGCGAGTCCTTCGCTGGACGTCGAAGCGCATCGGGGGAATCAAGCGCCCCCCGTCTTCGCCCACGAGGACCCAGCGCTGCCCATCGTCGGAGACGTAGAGCCGGATCGGCGTGTTCGCCACGAGCCAGACGTCGACGCGTGTGAGGTCGGTTGGTGAGACGAGGTCGACCTGCCACCAGCTCCCCGGCTCGGCGTCGGTCATCGCGGCGGGACACTGAGGCCAGTAGCCGGCCTCGCCGCCGAAACGAGGTGAGATCTGACAGAGGCGACCGTCGACGCCCCATCGCGCCGAGCGGTCGAGCGAGCCCATCGTGTACGTCGTCGACTGCTCCACGGGGCGTCCCACCGCGACGTTCTGGAGCTCGCAACGGCCGTCCGCACAGCCGCGCCCGCCCTGACACCGCGCGCCGCACGCGGCGCAGTGAAACCGATCGCGCGTGAGGTCGATCTCGCAACCGTTCGCCGGGTCGAGGTCGCAGTCGGCGCGGCCGACCGCGCACGTCGTCGAGCAAACGCCCGCAACGCACGCCGGTTCTGTCGCGACGCCCCCTTCGCACCGCCGCCCGCACGCGCCGCAGTGACGAACCTCCCGGAGCAGGTCGACGCACGTGACCTCCCCTTCGTCCGAGCAGGGAGTCAAGGCGCCGCGACAGGTCGCGCCGAGGTCGAGGGAAGTTTGGCACCCCATGGCCCAACAGACCGCCCACACCCTTCGCTTGACCATCATGTGCCGCTGACCGAGGGCGATCCTTCACGCCGGGGCGCGTCATGTCAATCGCCAGCGCGTGCCGCCACGCTACCACGCGTAGACGCTGCGGGCGCCGTGGCGCGCGACGAGGCCGTCGACGTACTGCACGAGCGCGTCGCGGCGGCGCAGGAGCGAGCGGATCTGCGCGTCGGTGAGCGGGGGGTGGTCGCGGTCGGGGTCGAGCGCCATCTCGGCGCGCACCGTGGACTCGGTGAGCGCGCGCGCGCGGTCGATCACCGCGCGGTTGAACCTCTGCGTGCGGCGGAGCCACTGCATCGAGCGGTGCATCAGGGCGTCGACGAAGGGCTCCTCGAAGCCGCCGTTGTTGTCGCGGTAGACGAGGTGCCCGCCGGGGTCCATGGGCACGTTCGAACCGCTCCAGCGGTCCCAGTTGCCCGTGAGAAAGTCGAACACCAGCAGCGTCGAGACCTCCTCGGCGCGCACCGACTGGTCGGGGGGAACCTCCTCGCCCTGGCGCAGCCAGCGCGTCCAGCGCTCGATGTCGCGGTTCCTGTCGATCATCGAGTCGCGCATCACGGGCACCCAGTAGATCGCCGCGCCGCGCGCGTTGTCGGCCCGGTCGAACACGATGGGCACCGTGGTCTCGCGCGCGAGCCGCAGCGTCGAGCGGCTCACGACCCGCGAGATCGCCGGCGGCACGCGGCTCAGGCCCAGCAGGCGGTTCAGCCGAAAGGCCGCGATCTCGGCCCGGTAGCGCTCGCAGTGGCCGACGTAGCAGGGCTTCCACGCCGCGTCGATGTCGCCCGCGAGGTCGAGGTAGAAGTTCACGCTCGTGCTGCCCACCGCGCGGCGGCCGTCGACGTGCGCCGTGCGGATCGCCTCGAGGATGCGGTCCTCGCTCACGCCGCCGAACGTGCGCCCCGACGGCCGCGGCGGGGCCTGCGCGGGCGCCTCGGTCTGCGCCCGCAGCCGCCCCGCGTTCGCGCGAAGGAGCGTCTGCGGCGCGGGCTGCGTCTGCGCCGCCGCCGCGCCGAGCAGAACCGTCAAGCCCAGGGAGATCCACGCCGTGCGTCGCATGAGCGCGGAGTACCACAGCTCCCACGCCGGAGGCGAAATCGAGGGCGCTCGGGGCGCTGCCACGGTTTCGCCACGAACGTTCCCGACGACGTCCACGGGACGTTCCGCAGGGCCTCCACACGGGCGCGGCACCGTTCGGTTCATGGCGACGGCACCCGACGCGCGGAGCGACCGCGCGGCGACACCCCTCGCCGAAGGAGCGACGATGACCATCACCGCACCCACCTTCTCCGAGGCCGCCGCGCCGCGGAGCCTCGCGCTCGGCCTCGCGGGCGCCGCCGCGTTCGGGGCCGCCGCGGGCCTCGGCCACGGGGCCGCCGCCATGCTCCGCGGGGCGTGGATGTCGCCCGCCCTCTTCGTCGGCGGCGCCCTGCTCGCCACGCCGCCGCTCTACCTCGCGGGCACCTGGTCGAGCGCGCGCGCGCCCGCCGAGGAGCTCGTCTCCCACGTGGCCTCGGTGGTCGGCGCCGCGGGCGTCGTGCTCCTCGGCCTCGCCGCGCCCGCGGCGTACTTCTCCGCGACGCTGCGTACGCCGAGCGCGTGGGCCCTGCTCGTCGTGACCGCCGTGGTCGTCGGCGCCACCGCCGTGCGCGCCCTCGCGCGCCGCACGCTCTCGCACGGCACCGCCGCCGCGCTCTGGACCCTCTTCGCCTTCGCCCTGGGCGTGCGCCTCGTGCTCGCCCTCTCGCACCACGTCTAGACGCCCCGAGGTGAACGCCATGACCGCCGAAGCCGCACCCGCGCTCCCCCCCGCACCCGCCGCCGAACCCGCGCCGCGCTACGTGCCCCTCGCGCCCCCGAAGGCGCCCGACCCCGAGCTCCCGCCGGGCGCCATCGCGCGCCTCGAGCTCCTCGTGCGAGACCCCGACGCCTTCCTCGCCGCGCTCGACCGCGCGGAGTCGTCGGGCGACGTGATGGCCTCGCTCACGCGCACGCTCGTGGGCGCCGTCACCCTCGGCGCGGGCCTCTTCGGCGCCGTCATCGGCGCGCACCGCGGCGGTCTCCAGGTCGCGTACTGCGCGCTCAAGGTGCCGCTGATCCTCCTCGTGACGCTGGTGGTGTGCGCGCCGCCCTTCCTCGCGCTCGCGCGCGCCGCGTCGCTCCCCATCGGGGCGCGCTCGGTCATCGCCCTCGCGCTGGGCTCGTGCGCGCGCTTCGCCCTCGTGCTCGTGGGCCTCGCGCCCTTCGTGTGGCTCATGGAGGGCTGGTCGCTCGGCTACCACCGCGTGATCCTCTCGGTGGTGGCCGTGTGCGCCGTCGCGGGCGTCGCCGCGGGGCGCATGCTCTTCGCGGGCCTCTCGCGCGCGGGCGGCGCGGGCACGCGCGTGGGCCTCGCCTTCGTGGCCGTCTTCGCCGTGGTGGGCGCGCAGACCTCGTGGATCCTCCGCCCCTTCGTGGTGCGACCCCGCACCGAGCACGTGCCCTTCGTGCGCTCGCTCGAAGGCGATTTCGTCGGCGCGATCGGCACCACGGCGCGCTCGGCCGCGGGCGTCTACTCGGAGCGGCGTACGGACTGCGGGAGCGCGTCGTGCGACTGATCGACCTCGCCGTGGCCTACCTCGTGGTGGGCGTCGGCTGCGCGTGGGCGCTGCGCTCGCGGCGCTCGGAGCCCGGCGTCGCCACGCTCGCCGACACGGTGCTCACCTTCACGCTCTGGCCGCTCTACGTGCCCGTGCTGCTCGGGCCCTCGGCGCCCGCGCGCAGGGCGCCCGCGGCGGGGCACCGCGCGCCCTCTCCGCGCATCGAGCGCGAGCGGGCGCTGCTCGACGAGGCCCTCGACGCCGCGCGCGAGCGCATGCGCGAGCCCTCGCTGGCGGCGCTGCTCCCCACGCGCGAGCAGCTCGCCACGCTCACCGAGCACCTCACGCGCCTCGACGCCAAGGTGCAGGAGCTCGACGAGGTGCTCGCGGGCGAGGAGTTCGACCTCGCGCGAGCAGAGAGGCGCCTGCGCGAGTCGGACCGGGCGGGCGCCGAGGCCGCCACCGCCGCCGTCGAGGGGGCGCGAAGGCTCGCGGCCCTGCGCGAGCGGGCGGCGAGGGAGCGCGACGAGCTCCTGGGCCTGTGCGCGCGGCTGCGCATGCAGGTCACCGTGCTGCGTTTCGCCGAGGGGGCGCCGGGCGAGAACCTGGCCGAGCTCGTGGGCGAGATCCTCGGGCGCATCGAGGGCGTTGGAGCCGCGCTCGATCCCGCTGTACCGTCGCGCGCGTGAAGGAGATCCTCGTCGTCGACGACGACCCGCACCTGCGCGACGTGGTCGTCTACACCCTGCGCCGCGAGGGCCACGCGGTCACGGCCGTGGGCGACGGGCGCGCGGCGCTCGACGCCCTGCTCGGCGACGGGGCCCGCGGCTTCGACCTCGTGGTGCTCGACATCCTGATGCCCGAGGTCGACGGCCTCGAGGTGTGCCGCAGGCTCCGCGCGTCGCCGAGGTCCGCGGTGCCCGTGGTGTTCCTCTCGTCGCGCGACGAGGAGATCGACAAGGTCGTCGGGCTCGAGATGGGCGGCGACGACTACGTCACCAAGCCCTTCTCGCCGCGCGAGCTCGCCGCGCGCGTGAAGGCCGTCCTGCGCCGCGCCGACGCCGTGGCCGCGCGCGCGTCGCAGCCGCCCGACGAGGGCCGCACCCTCCGCGCGGGGCCCGTGGTGCTCGACGTGGGGCGCCACGAGGTGCGCTGCGACGGCGCCCCGCTCAAGCTCACCGTCACCGAGTTCGGGCTCCTGGCCGCGCTCATGGAGCGGCCCGGCATCGTGCTCTCTCGCGCGCAGCTCATGGAGCGCGCGTACGCGTACGACAACCTCATCACCGAGCGCACCATCGACACGCACGTCAAGCGGGTGAGAAAGAAGTTCCGCGACGCGGGCCACGACCCCATCGAGACCGTGCACGGCGTCGGGTACAAGCTGCGGGAGGGGTGATCGCCCGTCCCGTCGTCACGTGGCTGCGACGAGACGTGGCGCGAACCACGCGCGCACCCTCTCCCAGTCGACGCGGCGGTAGAGCACTTCGGTGCACAGCGCGCCGAGCTCCTCCTCGGTCGCATCGAGCCGCAGGGCATTGGCGCGCGCCTGCGCACGTGTGATCAACGCTGCCATGGCCTTCCACGCGAACGGAAAGGCGCGCCGCCGCTCGGCGAAGGCGAGGAAGATCGCGGCGGGCTCCTCCTGCGGTGACGACGCGAGCGCACGAGCGCGATCGCACGCCTGACGCACGGCGGCCGGGTCGCACACCGCGACGCGACGGAGTCGACGAGCTACGAACGGGTACCCCGCGACGATCGGATCGGGGTCGAGGATCACCGCACGCTTGCCACGATGGCGTCGGCCACGACCGCGTCGTCGTCCGCGTCGCTCGCAGCGAGCGCCGCGAGTCCGCGCTCCTGCTCGGGCGTCAGCGCGAGGAGCGTCTCGACGAGGGGGTTGCTTCGCAGCGCCTCGGGCACCGCTCCGTGGTCGAACGGCTGCGGCCACGCGGGCACCGCGGTGAGCTCATCGCCAGGGTCGCGCGCCGGATCGAACCACTCGGGAGGCATCGGCGTCGCACGCATGCCGCGAGCATACCCGAGCAGTGTTCACCGCACCACCGCGCTGGAGCGCTCGGTCGCCCTGCCGTACCGTCGCCCGCGTGGAGAGCCCACGTCCCCCGCGCTGGCGCCGCGCGCTCGACTCGATCCGCACGCGCCTGCTGCTCGTGAACGCCTTCCTCGTCGTGGTGCCCGTCGCGGGCATCTCGTTCGCGCGCACCTACGAGCGCGAGCTTTTGCGCAGCGAGGAGGAGGGCATGGTCGCCCTCGCCACCACGCTCACCGCAGCCATCGCGAGCGGACCGCGGCCCGTCGACCTCGCGCCGTCGGCCCTCGCCGCGGGGGCGCGCACCGTGGCCGCCAGGCTGCGCGCGCAGGTGCGCGTGCTCGACGCCGCGGGGCGCCTGGTGTTCGACACGGGGCCCGAAGAGGTCGACCTGCGCACCCAGGGCCGGCGGCTCCTCCCCGCGTCGCTCGACCTCCGCGCGCGGCGTCGCGTGTCGGTGCTCGACGCGATCCCCATGGACGGCCGCTACGCCGACCGCCCCGAGGTGGCCGCCGCGCTCCAGGGGCGCTCGGGGCGATACACCCGCCACGTGCAGAACCTCCGCGGCGTGCGGCTCTTCGTGGCCGAGCCCGTGCGCCCCGACCCGAGCGCCCCGCCCGTTGGCGTCGTGTACGTGTCGCGCACCACGTACCCCGTGCTGCTCTCGCTCTACTGGATCCGCAACGCGCTCATCAAGGTCGCGCTCGTGTCGCTGGGCGTGGGCACGCTGGTGGCGCTGTTCCTGGGCTTCACCATCTCGCGACCGCTGCGACGGCTCACCGAGGCCGCGGGGCGCATCGCGGCGGGCGAGCGCGGCGTGTCGATCAACCTCGAGGGCCGCGGCGAGATCGGCGACCTCGCGAGGGACTTCGACGCCATGGCCCGCGCCCTCGACGCGCGCCTCGCGTACATCTCCGAGCTCGCCGCCAACGTGTCGCACGAGTTCAAGACCCCCATCGCGTCGATGCGCGGCGCGGCCGAGCTCTTGCGCGACGGCGCCGCCGACGACCCCGAGGCGAGGCAGCGCTTCCTCGGCAACATCCTCGACGACGCCGAGCGGCTCTCGCGCCTCGTCACGCGGCTGCTCGAGCTCTCTCGCATCGAGGCGCGCGCCGAGGCCCGCGTGCCCATGGACTACCGCGCCCTCGTCGAGGCCCTCGTCGCCCGCTACCGCGACGCGGGCCACGAGGTCGCCCTCACGTGGAACGCCGCGTTCGACCACCTGCGCGCCTCGCCCGAGCAGGTCGAGACCGTGCTCACCAACCTCCTCGACAACGCCGCGCGCTTCTCGCCCATGGGCAAGACCATCACCGTGAGGGTCGAGGGCGACGCGCACGGGTTTCACACCACCGTGCGAGACGAGGGCGCGGGCATCTCCGAGGCCAACCTCGCGCGCGTGTGGGACCGCTTCTTCACCACCGCGCGCGACGCGGGGGGCACGGGACTCGGGCTCTCGATCGTGCGTGCGATCGTCGAGGCCCACGGCGGCACCGTGGGCGTCGAGGCGCGTGAGGGCGAGGGGAGCTCGTTCTGGTTCACCCTCCCTCGGCGGTTGTAACGCGCCGCGTTGTGGTAGCGTACGCGGCCCGCGCGGGTGAGAGACAGTCCCGTCGCGGGGTGACAGGAGAACTCTCGTGGCCAGGTTCATCGACGAGCTGAAGCGCACGCACACCTGCGGGGAGCTGCGCGAGGGCGACATCGGCAAGGAGGTCGTGCTGTTCGGGTGGGTGCAGTACTACCGAGACTTCGGCGGGCTGCGCTTCGTCGACCTGCGCGACCGCGAGGGCATCACGCAGGTGGTGTTCGACCCCGACTTCGCCGAGGCCCACGCGCTCGCCGACGAGATGCGCCACGAGTACGCCGTGGGCATCCGCGGGGTCGTGCGCGACCGCGGGATGCAGAAGTCGAAGAAGACCGGCGAGATGGTCTCGGCCCACAACCCCAACCTCGCCACGGGGGCCGTCGAGGTGCTCGTGCACGAGGCCGTGATCTTCAACCGCGCCGAGACGCCGCCCTTCGAGATCGAAGACGAGACCCAGACCGGAGAAGAGAAGCGGCTCCAGTACCGCTACCTCGACCTGCGGCGCCCGAAGCTTCAGAAGGTCTTCATCACCCGCTCGCGCATCAACCAGGCGGTGCGGTCGTACCTCACGGCGCAGCGCTTTCTCGAGCTCGAGACGCCCGTGCTGGTGAAGTACACGCCCGGCGGCGCGAGGAACTTCCTCGTGCCCTCGCGGCTGCACGCGGGCAAGTTCTACGCGCTGGCCGAGAGCCCGCAGCTCTTCAAGCAGCTCTACATGGTCGCGGGCTTCGACCGGTACTTCCAGATCGTGAAGTGCTTCCGCGACGAGGACCTTCGCCTCGACCGCCAGCCCGAGTTCACCCAGATCGACATCGAGATGTCGTTCATCAACCAGGAGGACATCTTCCGCCTGGTCGAGGGGCTCGTGTTCACCGTGTGGAAGGAGGCCCTCGGCGTCGACCTGCACCAGCAGTACCCCGACGGGCGCTTCCCCCGCATGCGCTTCGACGACTCGATGCGGCGCTACGGCAACGACAAGCCCGACCTGCGCTTCGGCATGGAGCACACCGACCTCACCGACCTGACGATCGAGCACAAGGGCGGCGGCATCCCCATGCTCGCCGAGATCGCCGACGCGTACCTGCGCGGCGAGGACCGCCGCGAGGTGCCGCGCAAGATCGTCAAGGCCATGGTGGTGCCCGCGAGCGCGCAGCTCTCGCGCACCGAGACCGACAAGCTCGAGGAGTACGTCAAGGGCATGGGCGCCAAGGGCCTCGCGCGCGCCCGCGTCGCCGACGACGGCGCGTGGACCCAGTCGCCCTTCGCCAAGACCGTGACCCCCGAGTTCCGCGCGGCGGTGAACCAGGCGCTCGGTGTGAAGCCCGGCGACCTGATCATCTTTCAGTTCGGCTCGACCTCGATGGTGCACACCGTCATGGCGAACCTGCGGCTGCACCTCGGGCGCAGGCTCGGGCTCATCCCCGAGTACGGCACGGCGAAGGGCGACTACAGGTTCCTGTGGGTGGTCGATCCCCCGCTCTTCGAGTACGACGAGAAGGAGCACCGCTGGGTCGCCGCGCACCACGCCTTCACGCGCCCCCACGACGAGTCGGTGCAGCACCTCGAGAGCGACCCCGGTCGCGTGCTCTGCTACCGCTACGACCTCGTGCTCAACGGCTTCGAGATCGGCGGAGGCAGCGTGCGCCTGCACGACCCCGAGGTGCAGGCCAGGGTGTTCCGCGCGCTCGGCATCAGCGACGACGAGGCGAAGGCCAAGTTCGGCTTCTTGCTCGAAGCGCTGCGCTTCGGCGCGCCGCCGCACGGGGGCATCGCCCTCGGCATGGACCGCCTCACGATGCTCCTCACGGGCGTCGAGAGCATCCGCGACGTGGTGGCCTTCCCCAAGACGCAGAAGGGCACCGACCTGATGACCGACGCGCCCAACGCCGTGACGCCCGAGCAGCTCGCCGAGCTGCGCGTGCGCGTGGTCGAGACGGGGTGAGAACGTTCCTCCCCGTCTGGCTCGGGCGCCGCGCGTACGAGCCCGTGCACGACCTCCAACGCTCGCTCCAGGAGCGGCGCATCGAGGGAGCCATCCCCGACACGCTGCTCCTGGTCGAGCACGAGGCCGTGGTCACGCTCGGGCGCGCGGCGCACGAGACCAACGTGGTCGCGCCGCGGGAGTTCCTCGCCTCGCGCGGCATCTCGGTGGTCGAGACCGAGCGCGGCGGAGACGTGACCTACCACGGCCCCGGACAGCTCGTGGCCTACCCCATCTTCTCGCTCGAGCCCGACCGCTGCGACGTGCGCCGCTACGTCAAAGACCTCGTGCGGGTGATGGCCCTGCTCTGCGCCGACCACGGCATCGGCGCGGGGGGCCGCGAGAAGTTCATCGGCGCGTGGGTCGACCTCGACCACCCGAACGAGTGGCCCGGCGAGGAGCGCGCTACGCGCCCCGCCAAGGTCGGCGCCATCGGCGTGAAGATCTCCCGCTGGGTCACGCTCCACGGCTTCGCGCTCAACGCGACCACGAGGCTCTCGGACTTCGACCTCATCGTTCCGTGCGGCATCAAGGAGTACCCCGTCACCTCGCTCGAAGCCCTCGGCGTGCGCGACGTGCCCCCGGTCGACGCCCTCGCCCGCCGCGCCGTCGCCCACTTCGAAACGGTCTTCGACGCGACCGCGATGCCGCTCACCGACTCGCCTCCCTGAGCCCCGCTGGCACCCGCGCTGCAACCCACCGCGGCATGATCAAGCGCTCGCAGCCTCGGTTTTCCATGGGCTTTCGTGGTGTTCGCAGCGCGGCCCTCGCCGTGGTGATGGCGCTCGCGGCGTGTCGCAGTGTCAGCACGCCCGCGCCCGCCGTGTCACCGCAGGCCACGGTCGCGCCCGCGCCGGTCGCCGTGAGCGACGTGCCCGCGGCGAGCGACGCCGCGGCCGCGACGTGCACGGGCGATCGCGAGGAGTGCCTGCGCGAGGCGATGCCGCTGCTCGCTCGCGCGCTGCCCGAGGTGGCGCGCTCGCCCGAGTCCGCGCGCGAGGCGCTGCGTGCGTCGAGGTCTCCGGCTGCGCGCGCGTGGGCGGCGTACCTCGCGCACCGCGCGGGCGACGAGGCCGACGCGCGATCGATCATGGAGTCGCTCGCGCGCGAGGGAGAGACGCCCTCGCTGGCGCCCGACGAGGTGACGGAGCCCGGCGCGCGGGCGCTCTACCTCGCGCGCGAGCACGCGGAGCTGCTCGGCGACGACGCGGTGGCGCTCATGCCCTGCGCGGTGTTCGCGTGGGACCCCGAGGTGGCGCGTCGCGCGTTCGCCCCCCTTCACGGCTCGACGCGCGACGTGATCGTGGCGCCCTTCAAGCAGCGCTGCGTGCGAGAGGCGCTCGACGCGGCCATGGGGCCCGCCGCGGGCGCGAGGGTGGTGGCCGCGAGCGAGGCCGTGACGCGGGCGCTGTTCCGAGAGTTCCCCAGACCCGAGGAGGGCACGATGTGGACGGCGGTCTCGATCGACGCGCACGAGGTCTTGCGCGACGCGCTGCTCGGCATCGTCCCGCAAGCAGACGCCGACGCCGCGGCCCGCGCGGTCGTCGCGCGCCTGGCCGCCGAAGACCCGCGCTCGTTGCCGCGCGTGGGCAGCTACCGTCGCAGCGCCGAGGGCCACGTCACCGCGCTCGCCAACGGCATCTGCGCGGTCGCGCGCATGCGCGGGCAGTCGGTCACCGGCGGCCAGTGCCAGCGCCGCGCGTACTCCGCCACGCTCACGGCGTTCACCGTGTGGGCGGGGGCGCTGCGCGGGATGTGAGCCCTCCCCCCGTCCCCCTCCCGCGGACGCGGGAGGGGGTGCCTCGAAGTAGCCTGCATACCCTCACCCCCAACCCC
>JBDHVF010000029.1:0-22977 GCA_039809605.1 Polyangiales bacterium
CCTCGCGGGAGAGGGGCCGGGGGTGAGGGTATGCAGGCTACTCCCGGGCACCCCCTCCCGCTCCCGCGGGAGGGGGACGGGGGGAGGGCCTACGCCGACTGCTTGAGCGTCATCGCGAGGGGCACGCGGTGCAGGAGCCAGATGCCGAGCGGCATGCCCACGACCGTGAGGCACAGGATGTAGCCGGCCTTGAAGCACAGCAGGCCGAGCCACCAGCCCACGAAGACGAACCACGCCGCGCGCAGCCACCACGAGAGCTCGCGCACCGGGCGGCCCGTCCACGGGTCGTGCTCCACGGGCTTGAGCGTGAGCACCTGCGGCAGGCGGTTGAACATCGACGCGCCGAGCGGCAGGAGCACGAAGGTCGCGCAGAAGAGCCACGCCGTCAGGCCCCAGAGCAGCGCCAGCCACCAGCCGACCAGCAGGAACCACAGGGCTCGCTTGAGGAACTCCATCGCGTTCGCACCTCTCGGGCGTGCATGTACAGGGCGGGGGCGGTGAGAAGTTACGCGGGCGGCGTCGCGCGGCGGCGCGCGGGGTGGTGGATCACGTAGTCGCGCGCGTACTCGGCGCGCGCGTCGCCCGTGGGGGGGTCGACGAGCCACTCCATCGCGTGCTTCTCGGGCACGCGGATCACGCCGGGGTCGCGGTACGTGCGAAACAAGAAGTCCCACACGGGCGACGTGACGCCGTGGTTGGTCTGCGGGCCGTTGAAGTGGTGCGCGAAGTGATGGCGCCGAAGGAACCTCCCCACCGGCCCGCGCGGCCCGTGCGTGTGGAGCCTGCGGTGCACGAGCTCGTAGCCCGCGTAGGTGAGCGCGAAGCCCGTGACGAACACGGCGCCCCTGCGGCCCGCGGCGAGCGAGGCGAGGGCCATGGCGCCGCCCACCACGGGCACGGCCGCGCGGAGCTTCTTCGAGGTGGGCGCGAAGTAGAACCGCTGCGCGTGGTGCATGCGGTGCTCCTCGGCGAGCTCGGTCTCGCTCTTCGGGTCGTGCATCACCCATCGGTGCAGCGCGTACTCGCCGAACGACCACGCCGCCGCGCCCGCGATGAATGCCCCTGCGCTCATGGGGAGGGAGTCGTGCGCCGCGTCGGGGGGGCTGTCAAGGCGCCGCTCGTCGACGATTTCGCGTTCGCCCCAGGGTTGATGTATCCGTCGGCGCGTGGAACGCACGGTCCAGGGCAAGCGGGTGGTGGTCGTGGGCATGGGGGCCTCGGGCGAGGCCGCCGCCCGCCTCGCGGTGCGCAAGGGCGCCGCGTCGGTGGTGCTCAACGACAAGCGCGACCCGGCCGACGTCGACGAGAAGAAGCTCGTCGACCTCGCGCGCGCGGGCGTCACCTTCGACCTCGGCGCGCACCGCCCCGAGACCTTCGCGAAGTGTGATCTCGTCGTGATGTCGCCGGGCGTGCCCCCGCTCGCGGTGGTGGCCGAGGCCGAGGCGCGGGGCGTGCCCGTGGTGGGCGAGCTCGAGCTCGCGAGCTGGTACGTCGAGGCGCCCGTCGTCGCGATCACCGGCACCAACGGCAAGAGCACCGTCACCACGCTCGTGGGCGAGATCTTGAAGGCGTCGGGCCTCGAGACCTTCGTGGGGGGCAACCTCGGCACGCCCCTCTCCGAGGCCGTCGACACGCCCGCCGCGGGGCCTTCTGGCAGGCTCGTCGTCGAGGTGAGCTCGTACCAGCTCGAGAAGACCGCGCACTTCAGGCCCCACGTGGCGGTGCACCTGAACCTCACGCCCGACCACCTCGACCGCTACCCCTCGCTCGCGGCGTACGGCGCGGCCAAGGCGCGGATCTTTCTCTACCAGTCGAAGGCCGACCACGCGGTGGTGCCGGGCGACGACCCCGTGGTGCTCGCCTTCGCGCGCGCGGGCGCCGCGCACGTGCACACCTTCGGCGGAGAGCAGAGCGAGGTGCGCATCGCCGACGGGGTGATCGCCACGAAGAAGGGCGGGCGCTACCCGCTGTCGCTGCTCAAGATCCGCGGCACGCACAACGTCTCGAACGCGATGGCCGCGGTGCTCGCGTCGGAGCTCGCGGGCGCCACGCGCGACGCCACGCTCGAGACGCTCGAGAGCTTTCGCGGCCTCGCCCACCGCATGCAGTTCGTGCTCGAAGACAACGGCGTGGCCTGGTACGACGACTCGAAGGCCACCAACGTGGGCGCGGCGGTCAAGGCCCTCGAAGGTGTCGACCGCAGGGTGGTGCTCATCGCCGGGGGGCGCGACAAGGGAGGCTCGTACGAGCCCCTGGTGCAGCTCCTTCGGGTGAAGGCGCGCGCGGTGGTGCTGCTCGGCGAGGCGGCGCCGCTGCTGCGGGCGGCGCTGGGCACGTCGGTGCCGCACCGCGAGGCCGACTCGATGCGCGAGGCGGTGCGCGTCGCGCGCATGCTCGCGGAGCCGGGCGACTGCGTGCTGCTCGCGCCCGCGTGCAGCTCGCTCGACATGTTCGACAGCTACGCCCACCGCGGGAGGGTGTTCGCCGAGGCGGTGCGCGAGCTCGCCGAGGCCGCGCGCGCCGGCGACGAGGGAGGTGGCGCGTGACGATGGCCGCCGAACCCGCCGCCAACGTGCGCCGCCGCTCGCTCGACCCGCGGCCCGGCGCGCTCACCGAGACCGCCGTGGCGCCGCGGGCGAAGCGGGCCGCGCGCTACGACGGCCCGATCGACTACGCGCTGCTCGCGGCCACGATGCTGCTCGTCGCCTTCGGCGTCGTGATGGTCTACTCGGCCAGCGCGGTGTACGCGGGCCACACGCACCACGACGCGCAGTACTACCTCGTGCGCCAGGCGCTCTACGCCCTGGTGGGCTTCACCGGGCTCACGGCCGCGGCGAGCACCGACTACCGCAAGCTGCGGCGCTTCACGTACCCGCTGCTCGGCGTGACGGTGCTGCTGCTCTTCGTGGTGGTGGCGGGCCTCGGGCACGCGGCGGGGGGCGCGGCGCGGTGGATACGCCTGGGCCCGATCCGCGTGCAGCCCGCGGAGGTCGCCAAGGTCACGCTCGTCGTGTGGCTGGCCCACTCGCTCGCGAAGAAGAACGAGAAGATCCGCACGTTCTCCATCGGGTTCCTGCCGCACCTGCTGATGGCCGGCGTGCTGATGGTGCTGTGCCTGAAGCAGCCCGACATGGGCAGCGCGGTGGTGCTCCTGCTGCTCACGTTCATCCTGCTGTTCGTGGCGGGCGCGCGCACGGGCTACATCCTGGGCGCGGTGCTCACGGCGCTGCCCGTCGCGTGGTACCTGGTGATGGGCACCGACTACCGTCGCCGCCGATGGGAGGCGTTCATCGACCCCTGGCGCCACCGCCACGGCAGCTCGTACCAGCTCGTCGAGTCGCTGATGTCCTTCGGCAACGGGGGCTTCGGCGGCGTGGGCCTGGGAGACTCGCGGCAGAAGCTCTTGTTTCTGCCCGAGGCGCACACCGACTTCATCGGCGCGATCGTGGGCGAGGAGCTGGGCTTTCTCGGCATGTGCGGGCTCATCGCGGCGTACGGCTTCTTGATCTGGCGCGGCGTGCGCATCGCGGTGCGCGCGGCGGACGATCACGGCACCTACCTCGCGTTCGGGCTCACGTCTCTCTTCGGGCTCCAGGCGCTCATCAACCTGGGCGTGGCGATGGGCGTGCTGCCGACCAAGGGCCTCACGCTGCCGTTCATCTCGTTCGGCGGCAGCTCGCTCGTGGTCGACCTCGCGGCGGTGGGCGTGCTGCTCTCGGTCTCGCGCGGCGCGCACGAGCAGGTGCGCTGAGTGGCCGCGCCGCTGCGCGTGATGATCGCGGGCGGTGGCACCGGGGGCCATGTGTTTCCGGGCATCGCGGTGGCCGACGCGCTGGCGCGGCGCACGCGCGACCTCGAGGTGTGCTGGGTGGGCACGAGCCGCGGCATCGAGGCGAGGGTGCTGCCCACGACGCCGTGGCGCTTCGAAGCGATGGACGTCTCGCCCCTCAACGGCGTGCGCGGCGTCGCGCTGGTGAAGGCCCTCGCGAAGCTGCCGCCCGCGGCGGCGCGCGCGGTCACGCTGTTGAGAAGGTACCGCCCCGAGGTGGTGCTGGGCGTCGGGGGCTACGCGGGCGGGCCGGTGGTGGCGCTCGCGGCGGCGATGCGCGTCCCCACGGCGGTGCTCGAGCCCAACGCGGTGCCGGGGCTCACCAACCGGATGCTGGCGCGGGTGGTCGAGCGCGCGTTCCTCACGCACGAAGAGGCCCTCGGGGCGTTTCCGAAGGGCGTGCCGATCGTGACGGGGTCGCCGGTGCGCAGGGCCTTTCTTCAGCGCATGGCCTCGGAGGTGCGGGTGCCCGAGGTGCCCGAGGTGCTGGTGCTCGGCGGGAGCCAGGGCGCGCGCGCGATCAACCGCGTGGTGCCCGAGGCGCTGAAGCTCCTGCGGGAGCGGGGCGTGAGGCTCACGCTCACGCACCAGACGGGCAACGCCACGCGCGACGAGGTGACGGCGGAGTACGCGCGCCTCGGCGTCGAGGCCGACGTGGTGGCGTTCATCGACGACGTGGCCGCGGCGATGGAGCGCGCGTCGCTGCTGGTGTGCCGCGCGGGCGCGATGACCGTCGCCGAGCTCGGGGTGATCGGGCGCGCGGCGATCTACGTGCCGCTGCCCACGGCGGCGGACGATCACCAGCGCAAGAACGCCGAGGCGATGGCGGCGAAGGGCGCGGCCACGTGGATCGCGCAGGGCGAGCTCACGCCCGCGCGCCTGGCCGACGAGATCGAGCGCGTGCTCGCGTCGCCCGAGGCGCTGCGCGCGATGGGCGCCCGCGCGTGGGAGACCGCGCGCCCCGACGCGGCCGGCGTGATCGCCGACGAGCTCATCGCGCTGACGAAGCGCTCGTAGTGCCGGGGACGGGACTCGAACCCGTAAGCCCTTGCGGGCGGCGGATTTTGAATCCGCTGCGTGTGCCAGTTCCGCCACCCCGGCGCCGGGAGCGAACGCGATGGTGTTACACGACCGCGGGCCTCGCGCAAAGCCCTTGTTTGCAAGGGACTCCCAGAAAAATGTCGCGGGGTGTGGGAGCGGGTGCTTGACCTTCGAAAACGTGGGTGATACAAGCCGCGCCCTCCCTTGGGAGTGCGCTGCGCACCGCGTTTCGCGCGCCCGAGGAACCACATCTATGTCGGTGGCTGCGCCCATGACGGGCGGACGCACTGGCGGGAGACACCTCGAGCTCGCGGACGGCGAGACGGGGCAACGAAGAGCGGATCAGACCTATGGAGAGCAAGGCGATTGCGCGGTTCGCGCGGGTCGCGCCGCGAAAGGCGCGCACGGTCGTGAACCTCGTCCGGGGCCGCAAGGTGGCCGAGGCGATCGACGTGCTGATGTTCACCCGCAAGGCCGCTGCGCCGGTCGTGCGCAAGGTCATCGAGTCGGCCCTCGCCAACGCCCGCAACTCGGACCCGAACGTCAACATCGACGACCTCTACGTGAGCATCGCGTCGGTCGACAAGGGGCCGAACAAGCACGTGCGCCGCTGGCGCCCGCGCGCGATGGGCCGCGCGACGAAGGTGACCAAGGGCGTGAGCCACATCGCCATCACGCTGAGCAGCGAGCTGCCGCAGCGCGTGGCGAAGAAGGCCGAGCGCGAGGCGTCGTACGCCGCGAAGAGGCAGTCCACCGCGGCCGCCACGGAGACTTCGGCGCAGCCGAAGGGTGAGTGATCACATGGGACAGAAGGTTCATCCGTACGGGTTCCGCCTGGGGGTCATCAAGACCTGGAACTCGAAGTGGTTCGAGGAGCGCAACTACGCCTCGTGGCTCCACGAGGACATCACCCTGAAGCGCCTGGTGCGCGAGCACCTCGCCAACGCGAGCATCGCGGGCGTCGAGATCGAGCGCGCGGCTTCGAAGGTGAAGGTCATCGTCTACACCGCGCGGCCCGGCATCGTGATCGGCAAGGGCGGCAAAGGGGTCGAGGAGCTCAAGAAGGGCAAGGCCGGCGAGGCCCGCCAGCCCGGGCAGAAGACCGCCACGCCGCCGTTCCCCGGGCTGATGAAGTTCACCAACGCGGGCGCCGACGACATCGTCATCGACGTTCAGGAGGTGCGCAAGCCCGAGACCAACGCGCAGCTCGTGGCCGAGGCCGTGGCGACGCAGCTCGAGCGCCGCGTGTCGTTCCGCCGCGCGATGAAGAAGGCCGTGACGCAGGCGATGAAGCTCGGCTCGAAGGGCATCCGCATCCGCTGCGCGGGCCGCCTCGGCGGCTCGGAGATGGCGCGCGTGGAGAGCTACCGCGAGGGCCGGGTTCCGCTGCACACGCTCCGCGCCGACATCGAGTTCGGGCAGGGCGAGGCGCACACGACCTACGGCTCGATCGGCGTGAAGGTGTGGCTGTTCAAGGGCGAAGTGCTCCAGCAGAAGAAGCGCGCCCCGAGGGCGCGCTGACGCGCACGAGTAGAGGACGACGATGCTCTCCCCCAAGAAGGTCAAGCACCGCAAGCAGCAGAAGGGCAACCTGAAGGGCGTGGCGCACCGCGGGTCGGACGTCTCCTTCGGGGACTTCGCCCTCCAGGTGACCGAGCCCGGCAAGGTGACGGCGCGGCAGATCGAGGCGGCCCGCATGGCGATCACCCGCCACGTCAAGCGCACGGGCAAGCTCTGGATCCGGGTGTTCCCCGACAAGCCCATCACGAAGAAGCCGCTCGAGACCCGCATGGGTCACGGCAAGGGCAACGTCGAGGAGTGGGTGGCCGTGGTGACCCCGGGCCGTGTGCTCTACGAGCTCGGCGGGGTGCCCGAGGACATGGCGCGCGAGGCGTTCCGCCTGGCGGGCCACAAGCTCCCGGTGGCGGTCAAGGTTCTGACCCGCGCGGTCGGGTGAGTGGAGAACACCATGGCGAAGACCCTCAACATGGCGGACCTGCGCTCGAAGAGCGACGAGGACCTCGCGTCGTTCATCTCGACGGCGACGAAGGACCTCCTCGAGGCCCGCTTTCAGAACTACACCAACCAGCTCGCTGACACGAGCCGCATCGGCAAGCTGCGCCGCGACCTCGCGCGCGCGCTCACCGAGAAGAGCCAGCGCGCCGCCAAGGCCGCCGCGAAGGCGTGAGGAGACTGCGATGACCGAAGCGAACGCGGCGACGCCCGCCGAGGGCGAAGGCAAGCACGGGCGCAAGCGCACGCTCGTGGGCAAGGTGACGAGCGCGAAGATGACCAAGACCGTGGTGGTCGAGGTCGTGCGCTCGGTGCGCCACCCGGTGTACGGCAAGTACGTGCGCCGGCGCGAGAAGTACAAGGCCCACGACGAGGGTCAGCAGTACAAGGCCGGCGACGTGGTCGAGATCCGCGAGCACCGCCCGCTGTCGCGCGAGAAGCGCTGGACGGTGGTGAAGCTCGTGAGCCGCCCCGAGGAGACCTGAGGAGAGCGCCATGATCCAGATGCGAACGATTCTCGACGTCGCGGACAACTCGGGCGCCCGCCTCGTGCAGTGCATCAAGGTGCTCGGCGGCTCGCGGCGCAAGTACGCGGGCCTCGGCGACGTGATCGTGGTGAGCGTGAAGGAAGCGCTCCCCAACATGAAGGTGAAGAAGGGCCAGACCGCGCGCGCGGTGGTGGTCCGCACGACGCGTGAGTACGCGCGCCCCGACGGGTCGTACGTGAAGTTCGACGGCAACTCCGCGGTGCTCATCGACAAGGAGGGCGCGCCCATTGGGACGCGCATCTTCGGGCCGGTGGCGCGCGAGCTGCGCGGCAAGAACTTCATGAAGATCATCTCGCTGGCGCCGGAGGTGATCTGATGAGCCTCGCGAGGATTCACAAGGGCGACACGGTGGTCGTCATCTCGGGCAAGGACAAGGGCAAGACCGGCAAGGTGCTGTCCATCTCCCCCGAGCACGAGCGCGTGGTCGTCGAGGGCGTGAACATTCAGAAGCGCCACACCAAGGCCACGATGCGCAACCGCGAGGGCGGGATCTTCGAGCGTGAGCACCCCATTCACGCCTCGAAGGTGATGCCCGTCGACCCGGAGACGGGCAAGGGCACGCGGGTGAAGACCCGCGTCGAAGCCGACGGGTCGAAGGTTCGCCTTGCCAAGAGCGGCAAGGAGATCAAGCACGAGACCGTGTGAGCGTGCGAGGCCCACGCGCGGACGAGCGCGTGGAAACGTGACGCAGAGGAACGACGATGGCGGACGACAAGAAGAACAAGGGCGCCGACAAGGGCAAGGGCGCTGACAAGGGCGGCGCGAAGCCCGCTGGCAAGGGCGGCGCCCCGGCCGGCAAGGGCGCGCCCGCGAAGGCTGCGAAGAAGCCCGCGGCCGCCGCTGCCCCCGTCGAGGCGGGCGAGGCGAAGGCCGAGGAGCGCTTCCCGCCGCGGCTGCGGGACAAGTACCGCGGCGAGGCGGTGCCCGCGCTGATGAAGCAGTTCAAGTACACGAACCCGATGCAGGTGCCGCGGATCACCAAGGTGACCGTGAACATGGGCCTCGGCGAGGCGGTCTCGAACGCGAAGATCATCGAGACGGGCGTGGAGCAGGTGCAGGCGATCACGGGTCAGAAGCCCATGATCACCCGCGCGAGGAAGAGCATCGCGACCTTCAAGCTCCGCGGCGGCGTGGCGATCGGCGTGATGGTCACGCTGCGCCAGGACCGCATGTGGGAGTTCCTCGACCGGCTCATCACCTTCGCGCTGCCGCGCGTGAGGGACTTCAAGGGCGTGAGCCCCAAGGCCTTCGACGGCAAGGGCAACTACACCCTGGGCGTCAAGGAGCAGATCATCTTCCCGGAGATCAACTACGACACGGTGGAGAAGGTCAAGGGGCTCAACATCTCGATCACGACGACCGCGAGGAACGACGAGGAGGGCCGCGCGCTCCTCCAGCACCTCGGGATGCCGTTCCGTACCTGATTCTGGCACTGAGTGGAGAGACCAACGTGGCACGTGCCTGCGCATTCGCGAAGCTTCAATCCGCACCGAAGTTCTCGGTGCGTCACCGGAACCGCTGCAAGGTCTGCGGCCGCGCGCGCGGCTACTACCGCAAGTTCGAGCTGTGCCGCGTGTGCCTGCGGGTGTACGCGCTGCGCGGTGAGATCCCCGGCGTGATCAAGGCGAGCTGGTGAGAGGCGAACATGCTGACCGACCCCATCTCTGACATGCTGACCCGGATCCGCAACGCCACGATGGCGCGGCACGAGCGCGTGAGCGTTCCCGCGTCGCGCCTCAAGCGCGCGGTGGCCGAGATCCTGGCGTCCGAGGGCTACGTCTCGTCGGTGCAGACCGAGGCCGACACCAACGGCCGCGAGTCCCTGACGCTCGTGCTGAAGTACGGGCGCGACCGCCACCCCGTGATCGAGGGGATCCGCCGGGTCTCCCGCCCGGGCCGGCGGGTGTACGTGGCGTGCGATGACATCCAGAAGGTTCGCCAGGGCCTCGGGATCTCGGTGCTCAGCACCTCCCGTGGCGTGATGAGCGACCGTGAGGCTCGCAAGCAGGGCGTCGGCGGCGAACTGCTCTGCGAGGTCTGGTAGGAGCTGACAATGTCCCGAATCGGCAAGCGTCCCGTCGAACTGCCCAAGGGTGTGACCGTCACCGCGGGCGCCGACTACTTCGAGGTCAAGGGGCCCAAGGGCTCCGTGCGCCGCGCCCTGCCGGGCGGCGTGAACATCGCCATCGCCGGCACCCAGGCGTCGGTCTCGGCGAAGGGCGAGATGGACGAGGCCACGGTCTCGCGCGTCACGGGCACCGTGCGCTCGCACCTCGCCAACGCCGTCGCCGGCGTCGACAAGGGCTACACGCAGGCCCTCAAGCTCGAGGGCACGGGCTACAAGGTCGAGGAGCTGAAGAACAACAAGCTCACGATGACCCTGGGCCTCTCGCACAAGGTCGTCTACGACGTGCCCAAGGCCGTCACGGTCGCCGTGACGCCCGACAGCAAGCAGACGGTCGTGCTCTTCGAGACGGCGGACAAGGACCTGCTCGGCCAGGTGGTGGCGCAGATGCAGTCGTTCCGCCCCCCGGAGCCCTACAAGGGCAAGGGCGTGCGCCTCGTGGTGATGAACGAGAAGGCGAAGACGGCGCAGCCCGAGCTGGCGAAGATCCGCACCAAGGCGGGCAAGGCCGGCAAGGGCGGCAAGAAGTAGTGATCTCGTAGCCGACCGGGCGAGGGCGCGGTCGTACGCGAGCGAGGAAGACGATGAGCAACAAGGTCGATACCAGGCTGCGTCGGAAGTACCGGATCCGCGCGAAGATCCACGGCACCGCGGAGCGCCCGCGGCTCACGGTGTTCCGTTCGTCGAAGCACATCTACGCCCAGGTCGTGAACGACGACGCGGGCACGACGGTGGCGTTCGCGGGCACGCTCTCGAAGGACCTGCGCGACGCGGTGAAGGAAGACCGCAAGCTCGACGCCGCGCGCAAGGTCGGCGAGGCCATCGCGAAGGCGTGCCTGGCCGCGGGCGTGACCCAGGTGGTCTTCGACCGCAACGGGTACGTGTACCAGGCCCAGAACCGCGTGGGCGTGCTCGCCGACGCGGCGCGCAAGGCCGGCCTGAGCTTCTGATCACAGGGAACTGGAGACACGTCGATGTCGATGGACACTGAAGCGAAGGCGGCCGAGGACAAGGAGCGGGTCGTTCACATCAACCGCGTGGCCAAGGTGGTCAAGGGCGGTCGGCGGTTCTCGTTCTCGGCCCTCGTGGTCGTGGGCGACGAGAACGGCCGCGTGGGCGTCGGGCTCGGCAAGGCCAACGAGGTCCCCGAGGCGATCCGCAAGGGCCACGACCAGGCCAAGAAGAACATGTTCACCGTGCCGCTCGTGGGGGGGACGATCCCGCACGAGGTGCTCGGTCACTACGGTTCGGGCAAGGTGATGCTCCGCCCCGCCTCGCCGGGCACGGGCGTGATCGCCGGCGGCGCGGTGCGCGCGGTGGTCGAGAGCGCGGGCATCCGCGACATTCTCACGAAGAGCCTCGGGAGCCGCAACCCGCACAACTCGGTGAAGGCCGTGGTGAGCGCGCTCAAGCAGCTCCGCGACATCCACGCGACGGCCACCAAGCGGAACCGCCGCCCCGAGGACCTCACCGAGACGAGCGCGTAGAGGAGAGGAACGTTTCGTCATGTCGCACAAGCCCAAGCTCCGGGTGGTCCAGTTGAAGTCCACGATCGGGGAGCGCCATCAGTTCGAGAAGACCATCGCGGGCCTGGGCCTGCGCGGTCCGCACTCGGAGGTGGTGGTCGACAACACCCCGTCGTTCCGGGGGATGATCAAGAAGGTCATCCACCTGGTCTCCGTGGAGGAGATCGATGGCTAACGTACTCAGCAACCTGCGGGCGCCCGAAGGGGCGAACCGCAACCGCACCCGCAAGGGCCGCGGCGTGGGATCGGGTCTCGGCAAGACCGCCGGCAAGGGGCAGAAGGGCCAGAAGGCCCGTCACCCCGGCAACTTCGGCAAGCTGCACTTCCAGGGCGGCCAGACGCCGATCCAGCGCCGCCTGCCGAAGCGCGGGTTCCGCGTGCCGTTCCCCACCGAGACCGCGGCGGTGAACGTCTCGTCGCTCGCGAAGCGCTTCGCGGCGGGCTCGGTGGTCGACCTCGACGCGCTCAAGAGCTCGGGCCTGGTCGACAACGGCGCGACGCGGGTGAAGATCCTCGGCGACGGCGACCTCGGGCACAAGCTCACGCTCAAGGTGCACGCGATCTCCGCGGGCGCGAGGGCCAAGGTCGAGGCCGCGGGCGGCTCGGTCGAGATCCTCGAGACGGCGAAGGCCACCGACGGGGGAACGAAGTAGCACCCCCGAGGGGTTGAGCGAGGGTGCCGCGCGCTCCGCGCCCGCGCCCTCTCCGCGAGGAGAGGGGCGCGGGGGCGTCGGAGAAACGCGCGCACCCCACTTCCCCCTCCGCGCGGCTCCGTGCTAGACGCGCCGCGCGACTTCACCAAGGAACACCGGATGGCTACCAGCGCGCTCGCCAACATCACCAGGATCCCCGAGCTCCGTCGCAGGATGCTCTTCACCCTGGGCATGCTCGCGGTCTACCGCGTGGGCGTCTTCGTGACCGTCCCCGGTGCCGATCGCAAGGCCATGCAGGAGTTCATCGGCCAGGACTCGTCGGGGTCGCTGCTGAACCTGCTGAACCTCTTCTCGGGCGGCGCGCTCGAACAGGTCTCGATCTTCGCGCTCGGCGTGATGCCGTACGTCTCCGCCTCGATCATCCTGCAGCTCCTCACGTCGGTCTTCAAGCCCCTCGAGGAGCTCCGCAAGGAGGGCGAGATGGGCCAGCGGAAGATCAACCAGTACACCCGCTACGCGACCATCGCGCTGGCGCTGGTGCAGGGCTTCTCGATCTCGCTGTACCTCGAGAACCGGCAGACCGCCGACGGCGTGCAGGTGGTGATCGACAAGGGCTGGGCCTTCCGCGCCCTCGCGATGCTCACGCTCGCCACGGGCACGGCCTTCATCATGTGGCTGGGCGAGCAGATCACCGAGCGCGGCATCGGCAACGGCATCTCGATGATCATCTTCGCGGGCATCGTGGCCGACTTCCCGTCGAACCTCGGGCAGACCTGGCAGTTCACGAGCACGGGGCAGATCCAGCCGACGTCGCTGCTCATCGCGACGGTGCTGGTGATCGCGTCGGTGATGGTCATCGTGTTCTTCGAGCGCGGCCAGCGGCGCATCCCGATCGAGTACTCGCGGCGCATCATCGGCCGCAAGATGTACGGCGGCCAGCGCACGCACCTGCCGCTGCGCGTGAACTCGTCGGGCGTGATCCCGCCGATCTTCGCCTCGACGATGCTCGCGCTGCCCGCGACGCTCGCGGGCCTGCACGTGCCGGGCATGGACGTGCTGCGCGACCACCTGGGCCGCGGCGACTGGATGTACAGCACGGCCTTCGTGCTGCTCACGGTCTTCTTCTGCTACTTCTACACGGCCGTCACCTTCCCCCCGGTCGACGTCGCCGACAACCTCAAGAAGCAGGGCGCGTTCATCCCGAACATCCGCCCCGGCAAGCCGACGGCGGACTACATCGAGAAGGTGCTCACGCGCATCACCTTCGGCGGCGCGCTCTACGTCGCGGTGATCTGCATCGTGCCCGACTTCATGCGGCAGTACTTGAAGATCCCGTTCCAGTTCGGCGGCACGTCGATCATGATCGTGGTGGGCGTCGCGCTCGACACGGCCAACCAGATCGAGTCGTACCTGATCTCGCGTCACTACGAGGGCTTCGCCGGCCCCACGGCCCCGCGCATCCAGGGCCGGAGGTCGGCGTGAAGAACCTGATCTTCATCGGGCCGCCCGGCGCGGGCAAGGGCACGCAGGCGCAGCGCCTCTGCGCGAAGCTCGCGGTGCCGCAGGTGTCGACGGGCGACATGCTCCGCGCGGCGCGCAAGGCGGGCACCGAGCTCGGTCGCAGGGCCGACGAGTTCATGTCGAAGGGGCTGCTGGTGCCCGACGAGGTCGTGATCGGCCTCGTGCAGGAGCGCATCGCGCAGGCCGACGCGGCCACGGGCTTCGTGCTCGACGGCTTCCCCCGCACGGTGGCGCAGGCCGAGAGCCTCGAACGGATGCTTTCCCGGGCCGGCAAGCGCATCGACGACGTGGTGCTGCTCGAGGTGCCCGACGAGCTGATCGTCGAGAGAATTACTGGCCGGAGGGTGGGCGAGACCTCTGGACGAATCTTTCATCTCAAGTATGATCCGCCCCCCTCTCCCGACCGGGGGGAGGGTGGTGAGCGGCTCCTTCAGCGGGCGGATGACCGCGAGGATGTCGTTCGCAAGCGCCTGGCGGAGTACGCCGCGCTGACCGCGCCCCTCGTCGCCTGGTACGCGAACAAGGGTCTGCTTCGCCGGGTCGACGGCGTGGGCGCGCTCGACGACGTGACGGCGGCGCTGTTCCAGGCGATCGGAGTGAACTGAGGTTTCATGGCTCGCAAGCGTTCAGAGGCAACGGGGCCGAGAGAGCCCAAGGGCGACAAGCTCGAGTTCGAGGGGGCCGTGCAAGAGGCGCTGCCCAACGCGATGTTCCGCGTGAAGTGCGACAACGGGCTCGACGTGCTCGCCACGATCTCGGGGCGCATGCGCCAGTACTACATCAGGATCCTGCCGGGCGACCGCGTGACCGTGGAGGTCTCGCCCTACGATCCGTCAAAGGGCCGGATCACCTACCGGCACAAGTGAGAGCAACCGACCCCGCGCCGTGAAGGCGCACGCGGTGAGTGAGAACATGAAGGTCCGTCCCTCGGTGAAGAAGATCTGCGACAAGTGCAAGGTGGTCCGCCGCAAGAACGTGGTGAGGATCATCTGCGAGAACCCCCGTCACAAGCAGCGTCAGGGTTGATGAATCATGGCACGTATCGCTGGTGTTGACCTCCCCGGTCGCAAGCACATCTCGATCGCTCTGCGCTACCTCTACGGCGTGGGCCCGACCCGCGCGGTGGAGATCTGTGAGAAGGCGCAGATCCCGCTCGACAAGAAGGCCCAGGATCTCTCCGAGGCCGACATCCGTCGCATCCGCGAGGTGATCGACGGGGGCGAGTTCAAGGTCGAGGGCGACCTGCGCCGCGAGGTGCAGATGAACATCAAGCGCCTGATGGACCTCGGGTGCTACCGCGGGCTCCGTCACCGCAAGGGCCTGCCCGTGAACGGGCAGCGGACGCACACCAACGCGCGCACGCGCAAGGGCCCCCGCAAGGGCCTGGCCGTGGCGCGCCCCGCGCCCGCCACCAAGAAGTGACGCACCCGTCGAGAACCACGAGCAGAGGATAGAGCCATGGCGAAGGCGCAGACTCAGGCGACCCCCGGCGCGAAGGCCGGCGCGAAGGTCAAGAAGAAGGTCAAGAAGAACGTGCCGAAGGGTGTGTGTCACATCCAGGCGACGTTCAACAACACGATCGTGACGATCGCGGACATCTACGGCAACACCGTGGCGTGGTCGTCGGCGGGCTCGCGCGGGTTCAAGGGCTCGCGCAAGTCGACGCCCTTCGCGGCGCAGGTCGCCGCCGAGGACGCCGCCCGCAAGGCCGCGGAGCACGGCATGCGCGAGATCGCGGTGTTCATCCGCGGCCCCGGCGCGGGCCGCGAGAGCGCGCTGCGCGCCCTCACCACCGCGGGCTTTCGTATCACGCTGATCCGCGACGTGACGCCGATCCCGCACAACGGGTGCCGGCCGCCCAAGCGCCGCCGCGTCTGAGTCGCACACAGGGATTTTCGGAGAGAACACGTCCATGGCTCGATACATCGGTCCCGTCTGCAAGCTCTGCCGCCGCGAGCAGGCCAAGCTCTTTCTCAAGGGCGAGCGCTGCTACACCGACAAGTGCTCGTACGAGCGCAGGAACCACCCGCCCGGTCAGCACGGCCCCAACACCCGCGTGAAGTTCAGCGAGTACGGGCTGCGCCTCCGCGAGAAGCAGAAGGTCCGCCGCGTGTACGGCGTGCTGGAGCGCCAGTTCCGCAAGTACTTCGCCGAGGCCGACCGCACGAAGGGCGTGACGGGCGAGAACCTGCTCTCGCTGCTCGAGCGCCGCCTCGACGGGGTGGTCTACCGCCTGGGCTTCGCGTCGACGCGCGCCGAGGGCCGGCAGCTCGTGCTGCACTGCCACGTGCTCGTGAACGGCAAGCGGGTGAACGTGCCCAGCTACATCGTGAAGGTCGGCGACAAGGTCTCGATCCGCGAGAAGTCGCGCGAGATCCCCCGCATCAAGGAGTCCGTCGAGGGCGCCGAGCGCCGCGGCCAGAGCACCTGGCTCGAGCTCGACAAGGCTTCGTTCACGGGCACCGTGAAGGCCCTCCCCGTGCGCGAGGAGAACAACGCGGTCGCCATCAAGGAACAGCTCATCGTCGAGTTCTACAGCCGCTGAAAACCCCCATCACGACGCCGCGTGGCCGAGAGCGCTAGTGCCCGCTCTCGCCATCGCGGCTCGTGGCATGAAAGGGCAGAGACACTTCCATGACGACGCAGTCCACGTCCACGCAGGCCCGCAACTGGCGCGACCTGATCCGGCCCAAGGCCCTCATCGAGGAGGACCGGGACGCCCACACGGACTTCTACGGGAAGTTCGTCTGCGAGCCCCTCGAGCGGGGCTTCGGCATCACGATCGGCAACTCCCTGCGCCGCGTGCTCCTGTCGTCGCTGCAGGGCGCGGCGATCACCGCCGTGCGCCTGGAGGGCGCCCTCCACGAGTTCACGACCATCGACGACGTGAAGGAGGACGTGACCGACATCATCCTGAACCTCAAGGAGGTGGTGTTCCAGGCCAGCGAGGCCAAGCGCTACACCCTGAGGCTCGAGAAGGAAGGGCCCGGCGCCGTGCTCGCGGAGGACATCCGCACCGACGCGGCCGCGGGCATCCGCGTGCTCAACCCCAAGCAGCACGTGGCCACGGTGTCGCGCGGCGGCAAGCTCTCGCTCGAGCTCGTCGTGGGCATGGGCCGCGGGTACGTGCCCGCCGAGCGCAACAAGGAGCCCAACATGGCGATCGGGTGGATCCCGATCGACTCGCTGTTCTCCCCCGTGCGCAAGGTCAACTACACGGTCACCAACGCCCGCGTCGGGCAGATGACCGACTACGACAAGCTCACCCTCGAGGTCTGGACCAACGGCGCCGTGCGCCCGCGCGACGCGGTGGCCTACGCCGCCAAGATCCTCAAGGAGCAGCTCCAGATCTTCATCAACTTCCAGGAGGCCGACGAGGTCTCGGCCGCGCGCCCGTCGAGCGAGACGCCGCCGGTCAACGAGAACCTCTTCAAGTCCGTCGAGGAGTTCGAGCTGTCGGTGCGCAGCGCAAACTGCCTGCAGAACGCCAACATCTCGTACATCGGCGAGCTCGTTCAGAAGACCGAGGCCGACCTGCTCAAGACCAAGAACTTCGGCCGCAAGTCCCTGAAGGAGATCAAGGACAAGCTCGCCGAGCTCGGGCTGACCCTGGGCATGCACATCGAGAACTGGCCCTCGCTGCTCGAGCGCTGGCGCGCCGAGCACGGCCAGGTGTGACCGCGATACCGAGACAGAGAGAACAGGATACACCCCCATGCGCCACGCCAACGCCGGCCGTAAGTTCGATCGCGACGGGTCGAGCCGTGCCGCGATGTTCAAGAACCTCGTCGCGAACCTCTTCGCCAACGAGCGCATCGAGACCACGGTGCCCAAGGCCAAGGAGCTGCGCCGCGTCGCCGAGCGGCTCATCACCCGCGCCGCGCGCTTCGGCGCCGACGCGAACAACGCCAACGCCGACGCCGCCGTGGTCGCGAAGCGCCTCGCGGTGAAGCGCTCGATCGCCTCGGAGCTGCCGCAGTGGGGCGAGCGCCTCGTCAACGGCCAGCCCGAGCGCATCGACGTGGTCGAGCACCTCTTCCGCGAGATCGCCCCGCGCTACGTCAACCGCCCCGGCGGCTACACGCGCATCCTCAAGACGCGCAACCGCCGCGGCGACAACGCCGAGATGGCCATCATCGAGCTCGTCGACCGCAACATGAGCGTCGGCAAGCGCGCCGCGGCCCCCGCCGTCGAGCAGACCGTTCGCAGCGCCGAGCCCCGCAGCCGCAAGGCCGAGGGCGAGGCCGCCGCCACGGGCGAGACCGGCGGCGAGTCGCAGGGCTGATCGTCGAGGGGGCGCGTCGGAGCGTTCGGCTCCGGCGCGCGTCCCGAGCGCCCGCTTCGACCCCCTCGCCTTTGGCGACGGGTCGCCGTACCACCTCTCGTCATGCACGCTCACGACGACACCCCCCGCGGCGACGAGCTTCCGCGCGTGCGCACGGCCCTGCCCGGCCCCCGCGCGCAGGCCCTCGTGGAGCGCCTCGCGCGCTTCGAGTGCCCCGGCCTCACCGCGCGCCGCAAGCGCCGCGAAGAGGCCTCGGGCGCCTCGCACGACCCCATCGTGTGGTCGTCGGCGCGCGGCGCCAACGTGGCCGACGCCGACGGCAACGTCTACGTCGACATGACCGCGGGCTTCGGCGCGGCGCTCATCGGCCACACGCACCCGCGCGTGGTCGAGGCCTTGCGCGCGCAGAGCGGGCGCATGCTGCACGCGCTCGGCGACGTGTACCCGAGCGACGTGAAGGTCGCGCTCGAGGCGCGCCTCGCGGCGATGGCGCCCTGGCCCGCGAGGGTGATGCTCGGGCTCTCGGGCGCCGACGCCGTCGAGGCCGCGCTCAAGACCGCCATGCTCTTCACAGCGAGGCCCGGCGTGCTGGCCTTCGAGGGCGGCTACCACGGGCTCTCGTACGGCGCCGTGGCCGCGTGCGGGTACAAGCGCGCGTTCCGCGAGCCCTTCGCGCGGCAGCTCAACCCCGAGGTGCGCTTCGCGCCCTTCCCCGACCGCGCGGTCGAAGGGGCCGACCGCGTGGCCCTCGACGCCGTCGACGAGGCCCTCGACGCGGGCGACGTGGGCGCGGTCATCATCGAGCCCGTGCAGGGGCGCGGCGGCGTGGTGGTTCCGCACGAGGGCTTTCTCGACGCGATCGGCGCGCGGGCGAGGGCCGGGGGCGCCGTGCTCGTCGTCGACGAGGTGTACACGGGCCTCGGGCGCGCGGGGGCGCGCTTCCGCTCGGTGGCCGACGGCTGCGAGCCCGACGTGATCTGCCTCGGAAAGGCGCTCGGCGGAGGCGTGCCCGTGAGCGCGTGCCTCGTGCGCGACGAGGTCGCGGGCGCGTGGGGAACGTCGACGGGAGAGGCCATTCACACGTCGACCTTTCTCGGCAACCCCCTCGCGTGCGCCGCGGCCATGGCCTCGCTCGACGTGCTCGAAGACCCCGCCACGGCCGCCTCGATCGCGCGTGTGGGGAATGAGCTCGCCGACGCGCTCGACGCGCTCGCGCGCGACCCGTCGCTCGCCATCGCCCGCGTGACGCGCCTGGGGCTGCTCGCGGGTGTGACCGTCGCGGGCGGCGTCGGGCGCGCGCTCGCCGTGATGCGCGCGGCGCTCGAGCGCGGGTACGTGGTGCTCCCCGGTGGCGTCGCGGGCGACGTGCTCACGCTCACGCCGCCGTGCACGCTGACGCGCGCCCAGGTCGACGGGTTCGCCGCGGCGCTCGCCGGCGCGCTGCGCGAGGCGCGGCCGTGAGCGAGCGCGAGCGGCTGCGCCGGGAGATCGCGGCCCTTCTCGCGCGGCCGCACGAGGCGATCGGTGAGGCCGAGGTCGAGCGGCTCGCGGTCGACGTGTTTCGCTGGCAGCGCGGGCACAACCCGGTGCTGGCGCGCGTGGCCGACGCGTCGCTCGACGGGCGCGCGGTGACGGGCATCGACGACATTCCCGCGCTGCCCACCGACGTGTTCAAGGCCGCGCGCGTGGCGTGCTTCGCGCCCGAGCACACGGCGCGTGTCTTTCGCACGAGCGGCACCACGCGCGAGGCCCGCGGCGAGCACCCCTTCGACGACCTCTCGCTCTACGAGCTCGCGGCCGTGAGCGCCGCGCGGCGGTGGCTCCTGCCCGAGGCCCGCTACCGCTTCGTGCTGCTCGCGAGCGACGAGCGCGCGGCATCCGACTCGTCGCTCTCGTTCATGCTCGCGCGCTTCGTCGACGCGTGGGGAGAGGGCGACCGCGACGCGTTCTGCGTGACCGGCGCGGGGCTCGACGCGGCGCGCGCGCTCGGGCGCATCGCCGACGCGGAGAGGGAGGGCGTCGCCGTGGCGCTGCTGGGGGCGTCGTACGGCTTCGTGCACCTCGTCGACGCGATGGGAGAGGGGCGCAGCCCGCTGCCGCCGCGCAGCGTGGTGATGCCCACGGGGGGCTTCAAGGGCCGCTCGCGCGAGGTCGAGCCCGCGGCGTTTCACGCGATGCTCGGCGAGCGCTTCGGCGTGGGGCGCACGCAGATCGTCGGCGAGTACGGCATGACCGAGCTCAGCTCGCAGGCCTACGAGGCGCACCGCGAGGGATGCGCGCCGGGGGTGTACCGCGCGCCCCCGTGGATGCGAGTGACCGCGGTCGACCCGGTGACCCTCGCGCGCGTGCCCGACGGCGAGGTGGGCCTCGTGCGCGTGGTCGACCTCGCGAACCTCGGGAGCGCCGTGGCGATCCAGACGAGCGACCTGGGGAGGGTGCGCGCGCAGGGCTTCGAGGTGCTCGGCCGCGCGCCTGGGGCGACGCCGCGGGGGTGCGCGCGGGCGCTCGACGCGGCCCTCTCGGGCGAGCGTTGATCGTGAGGCGGCACCGGGGCGGGTGATACGATGACGGCATGAGCTCCGTCGCTCAGGCCGTACACGAGACGAACGCCTTTCCGAACCTGCGCCCCGAGGTGGTGCGGGGGTACCTCGAGGCGCCGGAGCAGGTCGTCGCAGAGGTGCTCGACGGAGAGCTTTTTCTCATGCCCCGCCCCCGCCCGCGCCCCGCGCTCGCGGCGGGCGAACTCGCGGGAGAGCTGCGAGGCCCCTTCGATCGAGGGAAGAAGCGCCGCATCTACCGCCGCGAAGGAGTCTCGCACTACTGGCTGCTCGACCCGCGCGAGCAACTGCTCGAGGTCCTTCGGCTCGAAGGCCGTCGATGGGTCGAGGTGGGCGAATACGAAGGTGAGGCCCTCGTTCGCGCCGAGCCCTTCGAAGCCGTCGCGCTCTCGCTCGCCCTGCTCTGGACGCGCTGACCCGTGACCCGCGTCGACGACGCCCTGCGCGCTGCCATCGCGCTCGCCGACCCGCAGAGCCCCGAGGGACGCGCCGCGCGCGAGGCCGCCGTCGCCGAGTGTTCGCTCTCCCCCGCCATGGCCGACCGGGTGTTCGCGCTCGCGTGCGCCCGCTACACGCCCGGCGCCGTGGGTGCCCTCTCGAACGCTTCGCTCGCGGGGCGGCGCGTGGGTGTGTCGCTCGCGGCCACCGTCGCCGTCGCGCCGCTGCGGGCCGTGGCGCTGCCGTGGCTCGCGGGCGCGTCGTCGGTCGCCGTGCGCGGCTCGCGCCGCCAGCGCGCGCTCGTCGCGGCCATCGCGCGATCGTTCGGCCGCGACGAGATCACGTGCGCCGAGGAGCTCCCGCGCGAGGTCGACCGCGTGATCGCGTACGGCAGCGACGAGACGCTCGCGGCCATCGCAAGCTCGCTCGCGCCGGGCGTGGCCTTCGAAGGGCGGGGGCACGGCTTCGGCCTCTCGTACGCACATTCCCCGTCGCCCGAGGCCGCGCGCGCCGTGGCGCTCGACGTGGCGCTGCACGACCAGCGCGGGTGCCTGTCGCCGCAGACGGTGTTCGTGCGGGGCGACGCGGCGGCGTTCGCGCGACCGCTCCACGACGCGCTCGCCGAGGTCGAGCGCGAGCTGCCGCGCGGGCGCCTCGACGCGGGCGACGGGGCGGCGGTGATGCAGTGGCAGGGCGTGACGGCGGCGCGCGCGGCGTGGTTCCGTCGCGGCGCGGCGCACTCGGTGGGCGCCCTCGACGCGCCCGCGCTCGTGGCGACGCCCGGGCTGCGCAACGTCGTCGTGTGCCCGGTCGGGGACGTCGGCGACGTGCGCGCGGCGCTCGGCGAGAACGCCCGCTACGTCACCTGCGTGGGCACGACCGACGTCGATGCCCTCGCGTGGTCGTTCACGCAAGCGCGCGTGGTGCCCGCGGGCACGATGCAGGACCCCGCCCTCGACGGACCCGAGGACCCGAGGCCCGCTAGACGCCGATGAAGAGCCTGTGGCCGAAGTTGCGCTCGAGGCGCGCGTCGAAGATCTTCTGCGCAGCGCTCTCGATGTCGTACTCGACGCGGCGGAAGCCGAACTCGCGCGTGTCGGTGTCGTAGAGCACGAAGCTGGCGCGGTTGTCGTAGTCGCGCGGCTGGCCGACGCTGCCGACCGAGATGATGTACTTGCGGTCGTCTCGGAGCTCGAAGCTGCGCGGGGGGCCGTGGAGCTCGACGACCTCGGTGGGCGTGAGCTCGAAGACCTTGCAGAGGTGCGAGTGGCCGATGAGCGTCAGGTGCCCGAGCTCGTCGTAGAAGGGCAGGCACTCGCGCGCCTGCTCGGGCGCGAAGATGTACTCGAACTCCTCGAGGCGCACGGGCGAGCCGTGGCAGAGCTGCACCTCGGTGCCCTCGACGCGGTGCGTGTACGGCAGCCCGCGGAGCCACGACATGTTCTCGTCGCTGAGGAGCGACGCGTGCAGGTCGAGCGCGCGGCGCGCGGCCTCGTAGTAGTAGCTGTAGTCCATGCGGCCCGCGACGGCCGCGTCGTGGTTGCCGAGGATCGTCGCCTTCGCCGACGTGCGCACGATGTCGGCGCACTCGTTGGGCGAGGCCCCGTAGCCCACCACGTCGCCGAGGCAGTAGAGAACATCGGGCGCCTCACGCTGGAGCGCCTCGATCACTGCCGAGAGTGCCTCTACGTTGGCGTGTACGTCGCTGAAGATGCCCAGGCGCATGTGGCGATTGCGTGCCGATCCTAGTGAAGCGATCCGTTGATGTCCATCAAGGACATCACGTCGACCCTGTGGATTCCTGCGGAGAGCCCGCGGGCGCCGCGTCGGGGGGCGGCGCCTTCGTCACGACGGGCTGCACGAGGCGCTCGAGCTCTCCGTCCCCGCGGCGCAGGGCGTCGTCCCACGCGCGCACCTCGTCTTGCAGGGCCAGCGCGCGGTTGGCGGCGTCTTGAAACGCGCGGGCGGACTCCGCGCGGGCGCGCTCGACCTCCTTCGCGGCGCCGCACCGGATCGCGTGCCCGAGCACCCACGCGAGCCGCTCGGGCTGGTCGGTCTCGGCGCGCGCGAGCGTGCGCACCGCGGCGGCGCCGAACTCGCCCGCGGCCCACGCGGCGAGCTTCCAGTCGGCGTTCTCCTTCGCGAGCGCGCGCTGCACGAGGGGGCTCAGCGCGCGGCGGAGCTTGAGCACGCCCGCGCCCGCCGTCGCCACCGCGGCGATGGCCCGCCGCTTCGACCCGAGGAGCTCGACCCACACGTCGCCGAGCGCGTCGCCGCCCCGCACGAGCTCCCCCGCGAGCCGCGCCGCTTGCGGGGCCGGGAGCATCCGCAGCGCGCGCGCGATGGCCGCCTCGTGCTTCGCCGCGTCGCGACGCGCGAGGGCGCGGGCCGCGGGCAGGCGCGCGTCGGGGTGGTCGATCCAGCCCGCGAGCTCGGTCTC
>JBDHVF010000030.1:0-22339 GCA_039809605.1 Polyangiales bacterium
GCCCGCCCGGCGCCCCGCGGCCGCGCGCCCGTCGCAGCTCCCGGCGCAGCGCGCGGCGCAGATCCTGGGCGTGCTCCGCGGCGTGGTGCGCACCTGCACGCAGCGCGTGGGGCACGAGGGCTACGTGGTCCACGCGACGAGCCTCACGGTGACCGTGCCCGTGACCGCCGCGGGCGCGGTGCGAGGCGCGGTCGTCGCGAGCGGCGCGACCGACCACCGGCTCACGGGCTGCGTCGGCCAGCTCGCCGCGCGGGCGGAGTACGGCCCCGGCCTCGCGGGCGACTTTCAGGTCGCGCTCGACGTGCGGCGAGGGATCTGACCGCCTGCGCCGCGCACGAGCATCCGGGCTCGCGCGGGATTACCTTGCGCCCCGCGACCGTCGTCGCGAGAGGACCGGCACTTTCCCACGATGAACGACAGGCCCCGGAGCATGAAGGCCGAAGAGGCGGGCCGTGCCCTGGAGCGCGCGATCACCGACCCCCGCGCGCCCATGACCGCCGCCGACGCCGCGGCGAAGAGCGGCCTCGCGCTGCGCGACGCCGCGCAGGGCTTGCACTGGCTCACCGACCGCTACCGCGGCCACCTGCGAGTGACGGGCGACGGCGAGCTCATCTTTCTCTTTCCCAACGGCTTCACCCGCCCGTGGGTGGTGCGCGACGGGCTCTCGCGCGCCTTCGACGAGGTGGTGCGCGGGCTGCGCGGCGTAGGCAGGTTCGTGGTGCGCGCGTGGGTGCTCGTCGTGATGGTCGCCTACGTCGCGGCCTTCATCGCCGTGCTCGTCGGGCTGATGTTCGCTCGCTCCGAGGGGTCGAACCGCCGCGACGACGGCGTCGGCACGGCCGTGATGGTGCTGCTCCGCGCGCTCACCGACGCGCTCTTCTGGACGTTTCACCCCTGGTCGCCGCTCGCCCTCGCACAGCCCGCGATGTACCCGAGCGAGGCCTCGTACCGCGCGTCGCGCGACGACCAGGACGACACGCCCTTCTACGAGAAGGTCAACCGCTTCGTCTTCGGCCCCACGGAGGCGCCGAAGGACCCGCGCGAGATGGAGCGCCGCATCGTCGCGCAGATCCGCGCGGGCCGCGGGCGCATCGGCCTCGCCGACGTGATGCGCGTGACGGGCCTCCCGCGCGAGCAGGCCGACCCGCTCATGGCGAGGCTCATGGTCGACTACGAGGGCGACGTGTCGGTCTCCGACGAGGGCGGCATCAGCTATCACTTCGAAGCGCTGCGAAAGAGCGCGGCGGGCGAGTCACCGCGCCCTCCGCGCGCCGCGTGGGACGAGCCCGTCGCCGCGCCGCCCGTCACGGGCAACACCGGCGGGAGCAACGCGCTGATCGCGGCGATCAACGGCTTCAACCTGGTGATGAGCCTCGTGGCGCTCGGCGCCGGGCTCACGGTGTCGAACGTGCTCGCGCTCTTTCACGGCGTCGCCTTCGAGAAGCTGCGCTACGACGGCACCCCGGTGGCGCTCGGCGTGGTGCCGCTGCTCTTCTCCATCGCGATCTTCGCGCTGCCCGCGGCGCGCGCGCTCCTGCGGCCGTGGCGCGAGGCGAGGGCCGCGCGCGAGCGGGCGCGGCTCTCGGTGGTGCGCGTCGTCGTCGACCGCGCGAAGGAGTCCGAGTCGGTGCCCGAGGCGTCGCTCGTCTCGGCGTGGAAGCGCGCCGCGGGCGAGGAGCCCGCGCCCCAGGAGCTGCGCCGCGTGGTGCTCGACCTCGGCGGCGACGTCGACGCGCGCGACGAGGGCGAGGTGCGCTACCGCTTCACCGACCTCACGACCGAGGCCCGCGCCGTCGCCCGCGCGCGCCGCGAGGCGAGCGACGAGGAGGCGCGCGTCGGGCCCGTGGTGTTCACCAGCGAGCGGTAGCGCGCGGCGCTTGACGGGGGTCAACCGCGAGCGCGCGCGGGCCGTCGCGGCGGGCTCTACGATCACGCCCGCCCGAAGAGCCCGATGGAACGCAGGGACCTGCCGCTCGTGTACGCGTGCTCCGGCTGCTCGAACCTCGCGCAGCTCGCGAACGCCCTCGCCGTGCGCCTCGACCGCGCGGGCGCCGCGGAGATGTCGTGCATCGCGGGCGTCGGCGGCGACGTGGCCGCGCTCGTCAAGGTCGCGACGTCGGGGCGGCGCATCGTGGCGATCGACGGCTGCGCGTTGCAGTGCGCGCGGAGCTGCCTCGCGCGCCACGGCGTCACGCCGGCCGTTCATCACGTGCTCACCGAGCGGGGCCTGCGCAAGCGGCAGCACGAGGACCTGCGCGTCGAAGACGTGCCCGAGGTCGTCGCCGCCATCGACGCGAGCGTGCGCTGACAGGTCGATCATGCCTCGGGGGTCGGCCGTGATAGCATCGAGCCATGGGCGCGGCGTCGCGCGTGAAGGTCACCTACGCCGAGTATCTGGAGCTCGAACGCAGGACCGGCGTGCGCCACGAGTTCCTCGACGGCGAGGCGTGGGCGATGGCCGGAGGGACGCCCGAGCACGCGCAGATCGCGTTCAACGCGAGCGCCGCGCTGCGCCCTCTGATGCGCGGCCGTCCGTGCCGCGGGTACTCGTCGGACCTCAAGCTCCGCGTGCCCGCCACGGGGCGTGACCTCGTACGCCGACGTGGTGGTGGTCTGCGGAGAGCTCCAGACGGCGCCTGACGACTCGAACGCGGTGACCAACCCCGCGGTGATCGTCGAGGAGCTCTCGGAGGGCACCGAGTCGTACGACCGCGAGGGCGGCGCGGGCGAGCGCGTGCCCCTCCGCTGCCTCGGCGGAGAGCTCGCGGTCGACGAGGTCTACGCCGACGTGACGCTCGCGGGCTGAGAAGGTCAGCCGACGGCCGCGACCGCGGCGCGCGGCGCTTCGAGCTGCCGGAAGCGGCGGTACATCGCGGCGCGCCAGGGCACGATCATGCCGAGGGCGACCAGGTAGAAGAGCGCGCCCGTCTGGATCGGCGAGACGTACGTCTCGACGTAGCTCCGGAGCGCGATGCGCAGCGCCGCGAGGCCCAGCAGGATCCACAGGAACGCGCGCGAGCGGTGGAGCATCACGCGGTCGCCCTCGCGGGTCATCGTCGACGTGCGCGCCAGCGGGTACGAGAGGAGCACCGCGCCCGACAGCAGCGCGAGCGCGGCCCAGCTCCATGGCACACGCGCGGCGGGCCAGGCGAACATCAGGAGCCCGGTGCTCATGCCCAGCGGGGGCATCACGATGGCGCGCGCGGTGAGCGGGCGGCGCGTCTCGCGAACGCGCCACGCGATCACGCCGGCGGCCCCGACGATGGGGGCCATGGCGAAGGCGATGTGCATGACGCCCCGTGTTCTACGCCCTCGCGCGCCGTCGCGCAGGTCTGTAACGCCCGCGGCCCGCTGCGCCGCACCGCGGCGGTCGGCGACACTTCCGCCGTGGTACTTTCTCCGTCGAGAAGGAGCGCGTGCCGATGAGCGTCGCGACGAAGCGTGTGGAGCTCGCGTTCGAGGTGCCGTGGACGCACCCGTCGTGGGTGCTGGAGGACGTCGAGGTCACGCCCGAGAGCGCCGCGCAGGACGAGGCCGCGCAGACGATGGTGTCGACGTGGCGGCGCTGGGCGCGCGCGGCGGCGCGCCCGGCGAAGGTGTGCCGCAACCTCGCGGTGCGCTGGGACGAGGAGCACCCCGCGGTGGGCGTCGACCCCGACGTGTGCCTGCTCGACCCGGCGCCCGACGCGCCCGACGCCGAGCTCACCAGCCTGTGCCTGTGGCGCCCGGGGACGCAGCCTCCCCGCGTCGCGCTCGAGATCGTGAGCGCGAGCACCGCGGCGAAGGACTACAGCGAAGGCCCGCGCAAGTACGCCGCGAGCGGCACGAGGGAGCTCTGGGTGTTCGACCCGCTGCGCCTCGGCCCCTCGGACGACGGCGGCCCGTGGGCGCTCCAGGTGTGGGCGCGCGGCAGGCGGGGGCAGTTTCGCAGGGTGTACGCGGGCGACGGCCCCGCGCGCAGCGAGGAGCTCGGCGCGTGGCTGGTGGCGACCGACGACGGCATGCGCCTGCGCGTCAGCGACGACGAGGAGGGCGCGCGGCTCTGGCCGACCGAGGAGGAGGAGGCCGAGCGGAGCCGCGCCGAACTGGAGGCCGAGCGCGCGGCGAAGGAGGCCGAGCGCGCGGCGAAGGAGGCCGCCCTGGCGCGCGTCGCGGAGCTCGAGGCGCTGCTCGCGGCGCGCGGCGGCCGCGGCGGAGCGTGACGCCATCGCTCACTCGAAGCGCAGCGCCGCGAGGGGGTTGAGCCTCGCGGCGCGGCGCGCGGGGAACACCCCGAACACCACGCCCACGAGCACCGAGACGGCGAGCGCGAGGGGGGCCGCGACGCCGGGCATCACGAAGGGCACCTTCAGCGCGCGCGCGACGCCGTAGCCGCCCGCCACGCCGACCGCGAGCCCGATCAGCCCGCCCACCGTCGAGAGCGCCACGGCCTCGACGAGAAACTGCGTGAGGATGTCGCCCGAGCGCGCGCCCACCGCGAGCCGGATGCCGATCTCGCGCGTGCGCTCGGTCACCGACACGAGCATGATGTTCATCACCCCGATGCCGCCCACGAGGAGCGACACGGCCGCGACGCCCGCGAGGAGCGTGGTGAGCATCCCGGTCACGTTCTGGAGGAGGGCCTGGATCTCCCGCGGGTCGCGCACGGCGAAGTCGTCGGTGTCGCCCGGCAGGATGTGCCTGCGGCGACGGAGGACGGAGGTGATCTGGTCGCGCACGGCGTCCATGCGGTCGGGCGACGCGGCCGAGGCGAACATCACCCCGACGCGCTCGTTGCCCACGATGCGCCGCGAGAACACCCCGAAGGGCATGAACACCACGTCGTCCTGGTCGGCGCCGAAGGCCGAGGCGCCCTTCGGTTCCATCACGCCGACGACGTGGCAGGGCAGGTCGTGCACGCGCAGCTCGCGCCCGATCGGGTCCTGGCCGGGGAAGAGCTCGTCGGCCACCGTGCGCCCGAGGGTGCACACCATCGCGCCCTGGCGGTCGTCGTCGGCCGCGGGCAGGCGCCCGACGGCCGTCGTCCACCCGCGGATGGTGAAGTACTCGGGCGTGACGCCGCTCACGCTGCTCGTGCGGTTGGCCGACCCCGCGACCACCCGCAGCGCGCGCGTGTTGGCCGCGGCCAGGTACGCCAGGTCGTGCGACTCGCGGCGGATCACGTCCATGTCGGTGGCCGTGAAGAGCGGCACGCCCGCGCTCGCGCCGCCCATGCCCCTCGGCGAGCCGGGCACCACCAGCAGGAGGTTGCTCCCGAGGCCCGCGATGGCGTCGCCCACGTAGGCCGTGGCGCCGCCGCCCATCACCTGCATCATCACCACGGCGGCCACGCCGATCACGATGCCGAGCGCCGTGAGCAGCGAGCGCATCTTGTTGCGCAGGAGCGCCGTGAACGCGAGCGACGCGGTCGACGACACCCTCACGGCGCCCTCCGCTCGTCGCGCTCGACGCGGCCGTCGCGCACCACCACCTGCCGCGGCGCGTACGCGGCGCAGGTCGGGTCGTGCGTCACCACGAGCAGGGTGATCCCGGTCTCGCGGTTGAGCCGCGAGAGCAGCTCCATCACCTCGGCGCCCATGCGCGAGTCGAGGTTGCCCGTGGGCTCGTCGGCCAGGATGATCCTCGGGCGGTTGACCAGCGCCCGCGCGATGGCCACGCGCTGCTGCTGGCCGCCCGAGAGCTGGTTGGGCCGCGCCCCCTCGCGCCCCGCGAGCCCCACCGCGGCGAGGGCCTCCCTCGCGCGCCGCTCGCGCTCGCGCGCCGCCACGTCGGCGTACACGAGCGGCAGCGCCACGTTCTCGAGCGCCGACGTGCGCGCGAGGAGGTTGTAGGTCTGAAAGACGAACCCGAAGCGCGCGTTGCGCAGCGCCGCCAGCACGTCGGGCGCGAGCGCCTGCACGGGCACGCCCTCGATGCGGTACTCGCCCTCGGTCGGCAGCTCGAGCAGCCCCAGGATGCTCATGGCCGTCGACTTGCCCGACCCCGAGGGCCCGGTGATCGCCACGAACTCCCCGGCCTCGACGTCGAGGTCCACGCCGTCGAGCGCCAGCACGCGCGCGTCGCCCTCGCCGTAGGCCCTGCGCACGCCGCGCAGCGAGAGCAGCGGCGCGCCGTCGTCAACGGCCGAGCCCATAGGCCCCCCTGCCCGCGGGCGTGAGGCCCACGAGCACGCGCTCGCCGGGCGTGACGGCGCCGGGCTCGACGGCGGTGCGCGAGAGGTCCGCGAGGCCCGCGCGCACGGGCACCCGTCGCAGCCGCTCGCCGTCGAGGGTCCACACGGCGAGGCCCGCGCCCGTGGATTGACCGGGGGGCGTGAAGTGCAGGGCCGTGTTGGGCACGCGCAAGACGCCCCGCGCGGCGCCCGTGCGCACGCGCACCGAGGCGGTCATGCCGGGCTTGAGCGCGAGGTCCTCGTTCGAGACCTCGATCACGGTGCCGTAGGTGACCACGTCTTGCACGACCACGGGCGCGTTGCGCACCTCGGTGACCGTGCCCGCGAACACGCGGTCGGGGTACGCGGTGACGGTGAACTCCGCGCGCTGCCCGTCGCGCACCTGCCCCACGTCGGCCTCGTCGACGGCGGCGAGCACGCGCATGCGCCGCAGGTCGGCCGCCACGCTGAAGAGCACCGGCGTCTGAAACGCCGACGCCACGGCCTGCCCGGGGTCGACGTTGCGCGTGATGATCACCCCGTCGATCGGCGAGCGGACCTCGGCGTGCTCGAGGTTGACCCTCGCGACGCGCAGCGTGGCCTCCTGCGCGGCGATCTGCGCGGCGGCGGCGCGCACGCGGTCCTCGGCGGCGCGGAGCGCGAAGCGGGCGGCGTCGTGGTCGGCCGGCGAGATGTACCTCCCGGCGAACAGCCGGTCGGCGCGCGAGAGGTTGGCGCGGGCCTGATCGCGGTCGGTCTGCGCCTGCCCGAGCGCGGCGCGCGCGGCGGCGAGCGTGGCCTCGAGCTGCGCCCGCTGCGCCCGCAGCGACTCGGGGTCGAAGCGCGCGAGCACCTGCCCGGCGCGCACCGTGTCGTTGTAGTCGACCTCCACGGACGCGAGGCGGCCCGAGATCTCGGCGCCGACGTTCACCGTCGACTCGGCCTCGAGGCGCCCCGTGGCCTGCACGTCGCGAAGCACGTCGCCCACCGTCGCCGCCTCGACGCGAAAGCGCTCGGCCATCGGCACGGGCCTCGGCCGCGCGACGTACCACACGCCCGCGCCCGCCAGCGGGAGCGCCGCCGCGAGCGCCCACGCGAGGCCGCGCCTGCGCCTTCTCCGGCGCTCCTCACGCTCGATCAACGAGGGAAGTGAGCCCGCGTCACGCGCTGGCACCGAGGCGACGGGGATGGCTGCCGTGGTGCTCATCGCCCTCCGAGCGCGCAACGCTCGTGCCGCGCGAAGGGCGCCTGCACGAGCAGGTTCCAGCGTCTCGCGACGCACCCCATGGCGTGCATCGCCGCATGCGCTGCGTCGATTCGTGCGCGGGCGCCCGGCGTCAGTCGCAGGCGCCGCCGAGGAGGCCTCGGCGCAGGCCCGCGTTGGGCGGGTGCGGCCCGAGCCAGATCGAGAAGAGCACGCGCGCGAAGTCGTCTCCCTCGATGACGCCCCGCGCCGTGCTGCCGGTGTGAACGCGCACGCCCGCGCCGGGCAGGTACGTGAAGGTCAGCTCCATGCCCGAGGTCGCGGCGGTCATCCAGCCGTTGAGGCGGTTGATGCGCGCCTGGAGCGCCCCGAGCTGCCCCCCGGCGTTGCGGCGAAAGCCCTCGTTCCACGCGCCGACGAGGTCGTCGCGGCTCACGTCGCGGACGAAGTGCAGCACGAGCCGCTTCGTCTGGTTGCTGTTGAGGATCGCGTTGGCGTCGCCCGAGCGGTGCTCGAGGTAGAGGCCCGCGACGTACACGTCGACGTTGAACACCGTGGCCTCGCGGATGCCCATGCCGTTCAGCACGAGCTGCGTGCTGGCGACGGTGATCTGGTTGGGCATCCGCACGGAGCCGCACTCGTTGGCCATCGCCGGCGAGCCGAGGCTCAGGGCGGCCGCGAGGGCGCAGACACGAACGATCGAACGCATGATGGCACCTCCTGCTCGAATGGACGGGGCGCGATCGGAGCGCGGGCGCTGCCGTCGCGGCGGCCACGACGTTACTGTGACGCCCGATCGTCAACGAGTCCCTTCGACGCGCCTCGAGGGGGCGTCGAGGGCACGATGTGCAGCCCGGTAGGCGCCTGCGCCAGAAAGCGTCTCGCCCGTGACCACGAGATCGTCGATGCTCGCCGAGCACCCCGATGTCCGTGAAGAGCAGGTCTGCCTCGTTCGAGACCCTTCGGCGCGCGCCCGCGCTCGCCGAGGTCGCCCTGGTGTTCCTCAAGCTCGGGTGCCTGTCGTTCGGCGGTCCCATCGCGCACCTGGGATACCTCCGCGCCGAGCTCGTCGAGCGGCGCCGGTGGCTCGACGACGCGCACTACGGCGACCTCGTCGCGCTCTGTCAGTTCCTGCCCGGCCCGGCGAGCAGTCAGGTGGTCTTCGCGCTGGGCATGCACCGCGCGGGGCTCCTCGGGGCGATGCTCGCGTCCGCGTGCTTCACGCTCCCCTCGGCGATCGTGATGATCGGCTTCGCCTACGGCGTCGCGCGCGCGGGAGACCTCCGCGGCGCCGGGTGGCTCCACGGGCTCAAGCTCGCCGCCGTGGTGGTCGTGGCGCAGGCCGTGTGGGCCATGGGCAAGAAGCTCTGCCCCGACCGCGCGCGGGCGTCGCTCTGCCTCGCGTCGGCCGCCGTGCTGCTCGCCGTCCCGGGCGCGGTCACGCAGGTCGTGGTCATCGCCGCCGGAGGCCTCGCGGGGTGGTGGCTCTACCGACGCTCGACCGAGGCGGCGCAGCCCGCGCCGCAGCCAGGCGCCCGGCACCACGCCGTCGCGGCGGCCGCGCTCGTGACCTTCGCCGCGCTGCTCGTCGCGCTGCCCGCCCTCTCCGCGGCGACGGGCTCGCGCGCCCTCGCGGTGTTCGACGGCTTCTACCGCGCGGGCTCGCTCGTCTTCGGGGGCGGCCACGTCGTCCTCCCGCTCCTGCGCGCCGAGGTCGTGCCGAGGGGGTGGCTCACCGACGATCGGTTCCTCGCAGGGTACGGCGCGGCGCAGGCGGTTCCCGGCCCGCTGTTCACCTTCTCGGCCTACCTCGGCGCCGCCATGAGCCCCGGCGCCGGGGCGTGGATCGGTGGCCTCTGGTGCCTCGTCGCGATCTTCCTGCCGGCGTGGCTGCTCATCGGCGGCGCGCTGCCGTTCTGGCACGGGCTCCGCGCGAAGCCGTGGGCGCGGGCCGCGCTCGCGGGCGCGAACGCGTCGGTCGTCGGCGTGCTCCTCGCGGCGCTCTACAGCCCGGTGTTCACCGAGGGCGTGCGCGGTCGCGGCGACGTGGTCGCGGTCCTCGTCGCGTTCGGCCTGCGCGAGCACTGGGGGCTCCCGCCGTGGCTCGTCGTCGTCGCGATGGCGGCGGCCGGGCAGTGGCTGCTCCCGGCGTAGCGAGGCGCTCGCGGCGCCGCGCCCGCCGAGGCCGTGCCCTCGCGCTCCGCGCCTCGATCAACGCGTGCGCGTCACGATCGGCGGTGCGCCCTGCGACGTGACCGCCGGGCTCCACGGGATCGCCGCGCGCGCCCCCGCCCACGCGCCGTGGACCTCCGCGCGCAGCGTCACGGGAGCGCCGAGGGCCTGCGTCGCCTCCACGTCGACCTCGACGTCGCGGCGGTCCCTCGGGGCGACCGTCCACGTCGCGGGACCCGCTCGGAGCGTGGCGCCCGGCGGCGTCTCCACGGACACCGTCGCGACCGCGCCGAGGTCGCCGGGGTACTCGACCCTCGCGAGCAGTCGATGCAGTCGCGGGTCGCCGCCGGGGAGCTCGACCCACCGCGCGACGAGCGGCGCGTCGAGGTGGTACGCGCCGCAGGAGGGCTCGCGGGGCGCCGGGCAGCTCGCCGTCGACGCGCCCGCCTCGCAGATCGGCGTCGCCGAGGGGTAGGGGTACGTGCCCGCCGCCGCGCGCACGACGTCGCCGCCCGCGCCGCCGCAGCGCACGGCGTCGAGGAAGTCCGCGAGGTGCGGCGTCGAGCGCTCCGTGGTGCAGGCGTAGTCGTAGTAGGTGTCGTACCAGACGTGGCGGGTGTAGCAGCGGCCGAAGGGCGAGGCCGTCATCCGCGGCGCGGCGATGGAGCGGTAGAGCTCGCGCGAGCCGGGCGCGCCGGCGCTCGGGCGCGCCAGCGCCCACAGGATCGCCGACACCTCGTTCTCGTCGACGCGCTGGAGCAGCGAGCCCGACGGGTCGGGCCGGCGCCACAGGTAGTCGCGGTAGTAGGTGCGCGTGCCGATGTCCCACCAGTAGAAGGTGCCGTGTGAGACCGAGTACAGGCGCGGGTCGTCGCGCAGGTCGGCGCCGACCCAGCTCGCCCAGCCCTCGGCCCACGCCTGCCCCGGCATCGTCGCGATGCCGAGGTAGTGCGCGCCGCCCTCCCAGACGGGCGTCCCCCACGCGGACATCACGTAGTGCCCGAACTCGTGGAGCGCGACCGCGGGGGACCAGTACATCGCGTCCTCGGTCGCGCTGATCCAGAGCTGCGCGTCGAAGCGCTGGCCGAGCGCCGCCTCGGGGCCGAGGTCGTCGAAGCACGCGCCGCACGTCCACTCGGTGCCGCGCCCGAGCCACGCGACGAGGTCGTAGCGGGGAGGCGCCGCGAAGTGCGCGCGCACCGCCGCGAGGCCCGCGCGGAGGTCGTCGAAGACGGCCGCCGCGGGCGAGTCATCGAGCGAGATGCTGAGCGTCGCGCCGCCCTCTGGCGGGGCGGGCCAGCGCCACGACCAGAGCGTCGGGGCGGCGGGAGGGCGCTCGGGGGAGAAGGCCCCGGGCCCGAGCGCGGGGTCGGCGACGGCCAGCGTGAGGTGCCCCGTCTCGCCCGCGGCGGCCACGGCCTCGAGCTGATCTTCGGGCGCGGTCACCGCGGGGACGAGCATCGAGAAGCGCCCCTCGTCGTCGGTCACGGCCCGCGCCATCACCGCGTCTCCGCGCCGGAGGTGCACCGCGAAGCCGCGCGCGGGGCGCTCCACGACGTCGCCCCACGACAGGAGGTCGGCCGCGGGGAGGCGACGGTGGTACCGCAGGGTTCCTGCGAGCGTGCGGCTCGCCGCGCGCGGGACGCAGCTCGCGCCGAGCGTCCCCTCGACGCACGCCCCGTCGCACGCCTCGACCGTCGGCCGTCCTTCCACGCAGCGCTCCAGCGTCGTGGGCGACGCGCAGCGCGCGCTCCCCGTGCGACACCCGTCGACGTGCGCGCAGAAGGCGACGTCGTCGCGGCCCGTCTCGCATCGCTCGTCGGGCGCGCAGCCGACGCGGGTCGGGGCCTCGGCGTACTCGTAGGCGGCGCAGATCGACAGCGTGTGCTCGTCGGCGCAGCGGCGCGAGATCGCATAGGGGGCGCACCGGGCGTCGTCGGGCGGCGCGTCGGTGCTCGCGCCCGCGTCGGCCGGCGGCGGGGGCGGCGCGGCGTCTTCGTGCGGCGCGCCGCCGTCGAGGGCGGGCAGGACGACGTCGGGCGTCACGACGAGCAGGTCGCGGCCGAGGACGTCGCGACGCGCCGGCGCGTCGACGGTCGCGGACGTCGGGCCGTCGTCGGTCGCGGGCGCGACGTCGATCGCGGGCGCGACGTCGCCGTCGGGCGACGCCTGGGGGCCGACCTCGGCGCAGCCGACGAGGCGGACGCAGGCGGCCAGGATCACGATGCCGAGCGAGACCGGCCCCGCTGCCGGTCGGGCGCTGGAGGTACGCATGATGACGCTCCCCGAGGTCGCGACGATCGCGATCCCACGCGCCCCTCGTTGCGCAGGGCGCGACCGCGCATTCACGCGCGGCGCTCGTGGCGCGACGCGGCGACGTGAGGATCTCCGAGGGGCGCGCTCGGGGCGGCGGAGCCCGCAGGCGTCGCCCCTTCGATCTTCGCAGCGCCCCTGCGTACCATACGCTTGTGAAGCGGACGGCGGCCTCGCTCATCCTCGTTGCGGTCCTGGGCTGCGGCGCCACCGGCCAGGAGGCCGTCGCACCACCGACGCTGCCCTCGCCGCCCGCTCCCTGGCCCGAGGGTCGTCCGACGCCCCCGCCGGCCGAGGCGTCGCCGACCGGGGCGTCGCCGCCGAACGTCTGGAGCGATCCGATGGCCGCCCTGGCCGCAGCGGCGGAGCGCGCGTCGCCCTGCGCTCGCCGCGTGCTCGACGCGACCCGCGCGATGCTCGACGAGGAGACGATCGTGCGGGGCTCCTGCTACACGTGGGCGAACGCGGTGTACCGACGCGCCGGCGGCCGCACGCAGGTCGCGTTCCGCGCGAGCCGCCGTACGCCGTACGCCGACGCGTCGCTGCTGCGGCCCGGAGACTGGGTCTTCTTCATCAACCACTCGTTCGGCGACGTCACCCACAGCGCCATCTTCGTCGCGTGGATCGACGAGCGCGCGCGCACCGCCCTCATGGTCAGCTACCCGGGCGGCAACCGCGCGGATCCCGGCCGCTTCGGCGAGTACGAGCTCACGAACGTCTACCGCCTCGTGCGCATGGTCGAGGAGTCGCCGACCTCGCCGCCCGTCGTACCCGCGGTGGGATCGGCGACGTCGCGCGGGTGATCACCGCGGCCCGAGGGGACGTCAGTACTGGATGCTGCTGGCGATCTCGTAGGACGCGGGGAACCCCGACGCGCTCCAGCGGGCGTCGAGGCGCGCCCATTCACCGCGGAACGTACGCACGGCCTCCTCGGGGAGGTCGTAGCGCACCTCGTCGAGCGACTCGACGACGACGGGCTTGAAGAACATCCGGTGGCAGAGGACGTGGCGGAAGAAGTCCTCGGCGCTCACGAGCCCGTCGAGGTCGAGCGACCGGGGTCGCTCCTGGTCGGGCGAGGGCGCGAGGAGGCGCATCGGCAGGTACTCGATGGGGATGGCCGCGTAGGAGTGGTGGTCCGCGGAGTGGAGCACCGTCGCCGTCGCGAGGTACCGCCCGACCGCGCGCCCCAGACTGTCGCCCACGAAGACCTCGCGCCCGTCAGGGAAGCCGGGGACCCAGCGGCGGATCTCGTCGGCCCATCGCGCGACGTCGCGGTCGCCCGCGGGGATCGCGCGGGTCACCTCCGTGGCGAAGCGCTCGAACGCGCCCTGCCAGTCGCGGCAGTAGCGCCCGAAGCGCGTGCGGGCGTCGTGCTCGACGCCCCAGAAGTCGTACGGGCGGTAGGCGTCGCTGCCCTCGACGCCGAGCCGGCCGACGCGCACCGCGGCGCAGATGCCTTCGGTCTCCAGCGGGAGCGGCGTGTAGATCTCGCGCTGCGAGTTGTAGAGCACCGAGCGCCGGTGGTGCGTGACCGCGCGGTCGAGGCCCAGCGAGAGGCGGGTGTGCGGCCGGAGGAGCCGCGCGAGCAGGTGGCCCGCGGGCAGCGCGCTCCGCGTCACCGCGTTGATCACGTCGCCGGGGAAGTGCAGCCGCGGGTGCACGATCACCGTGTGCTGCACGTGCATCCCCGAGAGCACCTGGTAGCGCGCGAGCGCCCAGGCGGCGCCGTCGGCGGGCGTGAAGACCGCGTCGTTCACGCGGATCGCGAGGGCCGCGTAGCGCCCGTCGGCCGCGCGGCGGAGCAGCGTCACCGTGGGCGCGAGGCGCACGCGGGCGAGGGCGGGGCCCGGCCGCACCTGCGAGAGGTCGACCTTCGCGAGGTCGTCGACGCAGCCGTCGCAGCGCGCGCCGAACGACGCGCGATCGTCGTCGCTCAGCGCGTGGCGGACGTGCTGCGCGAGGCTCGTCTCCGTGAGGATGCGCGAGAAGAGCGCGTCGTCGAGCGGCCACACGCGGGGCCTCCCGAGCGCCCGCCACGCGGCGCCCGGCGTGAGCGACGCGACCTGACCGAGGTAGCGCAACGCGTTGGCGCGCACGTGGTCGCGGGTCTCGCGGCGGTCGAGGTGGAGCACCGCGGGGTAGATGTCGGGGTGGAACACGGGCTCCTGCGGCCACATGCCCTCGACGCCCGGAGGTCGTTGCGGCGCCGGGGCGGCGACGTTCCTGGGGCCCCACGGCAGCCGGTCGAGCCGCGGGGCGTCGCGCGCGTCGCGCGGGTCGTGGTCGAGCACGCCGAGGCGATGAAGCACGCGGTGGAGCGCCGGCTCGCGCGCGGCCGCGCCGCTGCGGGTGACGACGGACAGGAGCCCGAGCGCGCGGTTGGCGTGGTCGCCGATGCGAGCGAGCTTGACGAGGCGCGCGTCGAGCCAGCGGGGCCGTCGGCGCGCGGGGATCCACGGGAGGGGTGAGCTCATGGCGTCAGCGCAGGTCGCCCGTGAGGGTGCTGCGGAGCGCAGCGATCAGGACGTCGCCGTGGGTGGGCGCCGACCCGCTCGAGCTGAAGTACGTCGGGCCGCTCGGGTTGCCGCCCGCGCAGACCGCGACGCCATACGCCGCCGGGTTGGCCGTCACCGCGGCCTGGTCGGGGAAGTATCCGAGGTAGCCGTTGGCGTAGCCGAAGAGCAGCGGCGCCGGGGTGAGCCCGCTCATCAGGTGGGTCTGGAGGGTGCTGAAGGGCTCGCCCGGCAGCGTGCCGAAGCGGACCAGCGGCGTCCCGGGGACGCCGATCGCGACGGCCGTCGTCCGCGCGCTCCAGGTGGCCGACGACTCGACGTGGTGGGGGTCGTCTCCGCACACGTTGCACGACGAGAGCCCCGCGAGGTTCGTGATGCGCCGCCGGACGAGGATCTGCGCCCGCTCGGTCGACGCGAACGACATCGGCAGCCCGCTGACGATCCGCGCCAGCTCGCGCCCCGTGGACTGGGCGATCGAGGCGTCGTCCGAGCCGGTGCCGCTCACGGGGTTGATGTCGCCCGCGCCGCCCTGGAGGTAGAGCGCCGCGCAGCCGACGTCGCCCGCGGCGCAGAGGGCGCCCTCGAGGTCCTGGCGCATGTAGCCGGGGAAGTCCGCGTTGACGCCCGCCGCGCCGTTCATGATCACCGGGTGCATGGCGAAGTTCACGAGCACCGCGCGGGTGCGCGGGGGGGACGCCGGCGTGCGCAGCTCGATCGCGGTCACGGTCGTCGCCTCGGGCGAGAGGGCGGCGCCCGTGTGGCGGTTGAACCCGAGGTGGCTGCTGCCGCTCGCGGTGGCGAGCTCGACCGGGGTCATGTCGGCGAGCGCGGCGCCGACGCCGTCGACGAGGCGGTCCTCGAGCCAGGTGTCGTAGGGACCGGCCCCCGAGCGCCGGTCGTCGTAGTACGGCGCGTTGAAGAGCTTGAGCTGCCGGAACGACGCGTGCGCGTGGGTCGCGCTGAGGATCACGTTCTGCTTCGGGATGCCGTACCGCGACTCGAGCAGCTCGGGCACGCGCCCGGGGTTCACGCCGATGAGGTCGAGCATGACCACGACGAGCGGGAGGTTGGCGTCCACGCCGTCCGCGCCCTGGCACTGGCCCGCGACGCACGACTGCCCGCTCGCGCAGGAGATGTCCGCGCTGCAGGCCCCGCCGCCCGCGATCACCACCACGCGCGCCTCGATCGGGTTGGGCGGCGCCGACGACGTGGCCGGCAGCGTGAGGTTGGAGCACTAGCCGAAGCCGCTGGAGCGAGGGACGCCCGTCGCGTCGTCGGGCATGAACGAGACCCGCGACGCCCCCGCGACGAGCGTCGGGCTCCACCGCGCGGGGCGGGCCGCGGTGCCGCCGGGCAGGCCGTCGCCGTCGCCGTCGATGCCGTGGCCCCAGGCGTCGGTCGCGCGTGCGCCGAGCGCGAGGTCGAGCCGTGTGTCGGCGCCGCTCGGGGCGGGGAAGGTCACGTCGAAGGTCGCGCCGCGCGCCGAGGTCATCACGCCCGACGGGGCGACGGGGGTCTGATCCTGCGCGACCGCGAGCGCGCTCGCGTCGAACGCGGCGGGCGCGATGCGTCGGGTGAGGGTGACGGCGATCCGCTGCGCCGCGCCCGACGTGAGCATCCGGCGGGTGACCGGGCTGATCGAGCGCACCATCGCGGGCGCGGACATGCGCCAGCGGATGTCTCCGTCGGCCCCCGAGATCGCCACGAGGTCGCGCGCGCCGTCGCCGGTGACGTCGCCGACCCAGACGCGGCGGGGCGCGGCGGGGTCGAAGAAGGCCGACGCGGTGAAGCCGCTGTCGCCGTTGCGCACCGCGGGCAGGAGGAGGTCGTGCCTGCCCGCGGGGGTCACGCCGGGGCTCGACGTCTCCGCGACCGAGCGCGCGACCCACACGCCGCCGCGGGCGTCGACCCCGAGCGCGTCGGCGCGACCGTCGCCGGTGACGTCGGCGAACCACACGCTCGGACGGGCGGTGGCGGCGAACCAGCCGTCCGCGGCGCGGAACGCCGACTCGTGGAGGAGCACGTGCTGGAAGGCGTCCGCGGTGGACCCGGTGCCGGTCGATTCGAGCGTCCAGATGTCGCCGTCGCCCACGGCGGGCGCGCCGACGCCGACGACGTCGAGCTTGCCGTCGCCGTTGACGTCGGCGAGCGAGACGCGGGGCTGCGCCGCGGAGGCGAACCAGCCGTTCGCGTCGGAGAAGACCGTGCCACCGACGCGGCGCGGGGCGTTCATCGCCGTGCCGGTGCTCTCGGCGACGTAGAGGTCGCCGTTGCCGGCGAGGCCGACGAAGTCGGCGCGGCGGTCGCCCGTGACGTCACCGAAGAACAGCCGCGGCGCGAGGGTCGCCGAGAACCAGCCGTTGCCGGTGGTGAAGACGGAGCTCGCCACGAACGCCGCGTCGGTCAGGAACGAGGCCGCGCTGCCGGTCCCCGTCGCGACGGCCACGCCGATGCGGCCGGTCGCGGGGTTGAGCCCGACGAGGTCGGTCTTGCCGTCGGCGTTCACGTCGCCGAGAAACACGTGGGGCTGGTCGGCGGTGGCGAAGTAGCCGGCCGACGACGCGAAGCTCGTCGTCGCGGTGAGGTGCGACGCGTTGAACGACGTGCCGTTCGACTCCGAGACCCAGACGCCGCCGCTGAAGTCCACGCCGACGAGGTCCGCCCTGCCGTCGCCCGTGACGTCGGTGAGCCACACGCGCGGCCGCGACGTGGCCTGGAACCAGTCGGCGGCGACCCTGAAGATCGTGGCCGTCGGGAGCATGGCGCTCGCGGCGAACGCCGTCCCGGTGCCGCGGCTCACCCACACGCTCCCGTCGTCGGCGATGCCCACGACGTCGTCGAGGTGGTCGCCGTCGATGTCCGCGAGCCAGACGCGGTCCTGCGCGCCGCTGTTGAACCAGCCGCTCGCGGTCCTGAAGGTCGACCCGGCGAGCCACGTGCTCGACGTGAAGGGCACGTAGACGGCGAAGCTCGCGGTCGCGGCGCCGCCGCCGGGCGCGGGGTTGGTGACGACCACCGAGGCCGTCCCCGCCGCGGCCACGTCGGCGGCCGTGACGTTGATCCGCAGCGTCGTTGCGCTCACGTAGGTGACCGTCCGCGCCGTGCCGGCCCACGTGACCGTCGAGCCGGGCAGAAAGCTCGCGCCGGTGATCGTGAGCGTGAAGCTCGCGTCGCCCGCGCTCGCCGACGGCGGAGACAGCGCGACGATCCGCGGCGAGGGGTTGGTGGCCATGACGTCCGCGGGGGGCGCGTCGACGGTGGGCGCGTCGACAGCGGGCGCGTCGACGGTGGGCGCGTCGATCGGGAGTGCGTCGACAGCGGGCGCGTCGACAGCGGGCGCGTCGACAGCGGGCGCGTCGACAGGCGGCACGTCGGCGGGCGCTGCATCGGCGGGCGGAGCGTCGAGCGAAACGTCGTCGGAACCCGTGTCGACGGGCGCGGCATCGACAGGCGTGGCATCGACAGGCGGCACGTCGGCGGGCGCTGCGTCCGGTGATGTCGTGTCTGTCGGCGTCGTGTCCGCGGGCGCGGCGTCGGGCGGGTCGGTGTCTGCGCCGATCGCCGCGTCGGCGCCGTTGCTCGTCGGCTGCGAGCTGCATGCAGCGCCGACCGCCACGAACGCGACGACGACGAGGGCACGACGAAGGCGGATCATGCTCGTGTACAAGGGCTCCTCCGGTCGGCGCCCGGAGCAGCGCGCGTGCCACCCGCACCCGGAGCCTTCGTGCGCAATCGTCGTGTGTTCGGCGGGAACGATGCCCGTGGCGCGGGCGCTATAACCGCGATGCAACACCTGTTGCGTGAGTGCAATAGCGCGCGCCGCGCGAGTTTCGTGGCCCCCACCCGCGCTGCCGCGCGCCCCGCCCCCGCCTCGGGGGCGGAGCTGTCGGTACTGAGAGCGAGAACGTAGAACTGCCCGCGCCGCGGTGAGCGCCTGCGCGACGCCCGCAGTTCGTCGCACTCGTTTCGGTGTGGTGAGCTCCGCCCCCGAGGCGGGGGCGGGGCGCGCGGCAGCGCGGGTGGGGGCCACGAAACTCGCACATGGCGTAATAGTTCTCCGCGCGAGGGCCCCTCGGTGCGGCCCCGGGGACTGTGGTACGGAAGTTCCGTGTGGTGACGCTCGTGCCGACCTGTCGCGATCGACTGCGCGCCGTGCTGTTGCTCGTGGGCGCGAACGTCGCCTGCACCCGGCTCGTCGGCGAAGTGCCCGCGGACGTCGGCGTCGTCGACGCGGCCGACGTCGTCACGGGCGGCGACGGCTCGAGCGCGTGCCCGAGCTCGACGCCGGGGCACGCCCCGGGCGAACCCGACCTGACGCTCCGATCCCTGGTCGACCCCCGCCTCGCGGACTTCTACATCAAGGGCGCCGCGCAGGACGCGCTCGGGCGGATCTATGTGTGCGGCGCGATGTTCGGGTGCGGCGTGGCGGGCGAGCCGTTGGACGTCGCGGTCCTTCGGTTGACGGACGACGGCGTACTCGACGAGACCTTCGGCGATCACGGCGTCGCGTGCACGGGTCGCGAGCCGGACGACTCGTTGAACAACTCCGCGTTCGCAGTCGCGATCGACGGCCGAGGGAGGGCCGTGCTCGCGGGGGACTACTACGTCGACGCACGGCTGCCTCAGGGCGGCGTCCTGGTCGCGCGCTTCGACGCCCGCGGGCAGCCGGACGAGAGCATCGGGCCTCACGGCTTCCGGCGATACGCGGTCGCGCTGACGCCCGGCGCCCCGCGCGCGTCGAGCTTCTTCGTGCTCCCCGAGGCCGACGGCCTCGTGCTCACGGGCGGCGAGAACGACCTGTCCGACCTCAGCACCTACGGCTTCGTGATGCGGCTCCGCGACGACGGCACGCCCGACCCGAGCTTTCATCACGGAGAGGTCTGGTTCGGGCCCGCGTTCTGGTCGCTCTCGAGCGTCGCGCGCACCCCCGCGGGGTACGTCGTGGCGGGCGCGTCGCGCGGCGAGTACAGCCCGCGGATCGTGATGCTCGGACGCGACGGCGAGCCCGTGACGACCTTCGGCTCCGACGGCGCGGCGACCCACACGCAGCGCGGCCTCCTGGTGCGCGGGCTCGCGACCGACGCGCGCGGCGGCTACATGCTGGCGGGCGAGGTCCGCGGCAGCGGCGTCACCGGGCTGGTGCGCTTCGACCCCGACGGCCGGCCGGACCTCGCCTTCGGCCTCGACCACGGGGTGACGGTGCTCGCCGTGCCGTGGCTCTCGGGCTACCAGCTCGCGTCGGCGCTGGCGCGCCCGTGCGACGGGAGGCTCGTGGTCGCGGGCAGCGCGGGCGCCAACGGCTTCACCCTCGCGCGGGTCGCGACGGACGGGCGCCGTGATATGTCCTTCGGCAACGACGGCTTCGTTCACGGGGGAGGGACGGGGTCGATGCCCCTCCACGTCTACGCGACGCTCGTTCACCCGCGCGACGGGCGCATCACGGTGGTGACCTCGACGAACGACGACCGCGACGTCACGCTCTGGCGCTACTGGCCCTGAACCATCCCTTCGCGCGGAGCGCGCGGGTGGTAGTCTACCGCGCCGGCGATGGCGACGTTCAAGACCGAGTCCGCGGGGGCGGTGGCCCCGTTCGAAGTGCCCCGCTTCCGGGTGAAGGTCACCGCGGGCTTCGACGCGGGGGTCTCGGTGGCGTCGGTCGACGGGCGGCTCGTCGTCGGCTCCGCGCAGGACGCCACGCTGTGCCTCACCGACCCCACCGTGAGCCGCTACCACGTCGAGTTCGAAGCCACGCGCGACGGCATCGTGGTGCGCGACCTCGGGAGCACCAACGGAACCACGTTCTCGACGGTGCGGGTGCGCGAGCTGGTGGTGCGCGGCGACGTGGAGCTCCAGGCGGGGCGCACGAGGCTCAAGCTGTCGACGGGCACCGAGCGCGCCGCGCTGGGCGTGAGCGGCGCGAGCTCCTTCGGCGGGCTGATCGGCGCCTCGGTGGCGATGCGCGCGGTGTACACCACGCTGGAGCGGGCCGCCCCGACCACCGCCCCGGTGCTCGTCACCGGCGAGTCGGGCACGGGCAAGGAGCTCGCGGCGCGCGCGCTCCACGAGGCGTCGCCGCGGCGGGCCGAGGCGTTCGAGGTCGTCGACTGCGGGGGGCTCCCGCCCACGCTCGTCGAGAGCGAGCTCTTCGGCCACGAGCGCGGGGCGTTCACCGGCGCCGCGGGCGACCGGCCGGGCGCGTTCGAGCGGGCGCACGGCGGCACGCTCTTTCTCGACGAGCTCGGCGAGCTGCCGGTCGACGTGCAGCCCAAGCTCCTGCGGGCGCTCGGCGAGGGCGAGGTGCGGCGCGTCGGCGGGCAGCGCGCGCGCAAGGTCGACGTGCGCGTCGTCGCCGCCACCAACCGCGACCTGCGGCGCGAGGTGAACGCGGGGCGCTTTCGCGCCGACCTCTTCTATCGCCTCGCGGTGGTGCAGGTGCGCATGCCGCCGCTGCGCGACCGGCTCGACGACCTGCCCGCGCTCGTCCCCGCGCTGCTCGACGTCATCCGGCGCAGCCGCGGGGTCGACGGGGGTGAGGGCCCCGACGAGGCCACGCTCGCGGAGCTCGCCCGCCACGACTGGCCCGGCAACGTGCGCGAGCTGAGGAACTACCTCGAGCAGTTCCTCGTGCTGCGCGCGCCCCCCGACTTCGGGGCCGACGCGCGCGGCGCCGACCGCGACGAAGCTCCTGGGCCGCCCGAGAACGCCGCCTCCCTGCCGCTCAAGGTCGCGAAGGAGCGCTTCGAACGGCGCTACCTCGCGACGCTCCTCGCGCAGACGGGCGGCAACGTCTCCGAGGCCGCGCGTCGCGCGGGGGTCGACCGGGTGACCCTCTTCCGCATCATGCGCCGGTACGGGCTCCAGCGCGGCTCGGACTGAATCAACCCCGAAGCCCGACGCTCCGCGCTACCCTCGACCGCGTCGTGACCGCAGCGCCCCCGGACGTCGACGACCTCCCCGAGCCCGATGCCCAGGTGCTCGCGGGCCGCTACCGCCTCGTGCGCGTCGTGGGCTCGGGCGGCATGGGCGTCGTCTGGGAGGCCGTCAGCACGTGGACGGGCCGGCGCGTGGCGGTGAAGCTCATGCAGCCCCGCGTGAGCGCCGCGGGCGTCGCGACGCTCGCCCCCGACGTGGCCGAGCGCTTCCTGCGGGAGGCGCAGGCCACGGCGCGCGTGCGCCACCCCAACGTCGTCGACGTGCTCGACATGGGGCGCGACGCCGAGCGGGCGGCGCTGTTCATCGTGTACGAGCTGCTCGAGGGCGAGACGCTGCGCGCGCTGCTCGAGCGCCGCGGTCGGCTCGCGCCCGACGAGGCCGCCGAGGCGCTCCTGCCCGTGATGGAGGGCCTCGCCGCCGCGCACCGCGAGTCGGTGCTGCACCGCGACCTCAAGCCCGAGAACGTGATCCTCGCGCGGGAGGCCGGCGGCCGCGTCGTGCCGCGGCTCATCGACTTCGGCATCGCGCGCGTCGACGACGCCGAGCTCACGGGCCTCACGCGCACGGGCGCGGCCCTCGGCACGGCGCACTACATGTCGCCCGAGCAGGCCCGCGGCGCGCGCGACCTCGACGCCCGCAGCGACGTCTGGTCCGTGGGCGTGATGTGGTTCGAAGCCCTCACGGGCGCGCTCCCCTACGAGGGCACCGGGTACAACGAGGTGCTCGCGAAGATCCTCACGACGCCGCCCCCCCGGCTCGCGGCCGCGCTCCCCGGCGCCGCCCGCCCGCTCGCCGACGTCGTCGACCGCGCGCTCTCGCGCGACCGTGACGCCCGCCACGCCTCGGTCGACGAGTTCATCGCGGCGATGCGCGCGGCCCTCCTCGCGAAGGACGAGGCCGCGCCGCCGTCGCCCGCGCCGTCGCCGACCTCGCGTCGCGTCGCGCTGATCGTGGCGTGCTCGGCCGCGCTCGCGGCGGGCGTCGCGCTCGCCTCGGGCGTCACGCGACGCGGCCACGCCGCGGGGGAGACCTCTGCGCGCGCTCCGGCTCGCC
>JBDHVF010000031.1:0-21925 GCA_039809605.1 Polyangiales bacterium
TGGGTGACTTCCAGGTGTACGCCTGGCGCGCGGACGTGGCGTGGCGTGAGGGCTACGTCCGTTGGGTCGCCCGACGGCTGGAGCGGCTCGGCGTCGTGGAGTCGCGGCTGAACGTGACGGCCTTCCTCGCGTGGATCGCTCGTGTCGACCCCGACGTGACACGCTTCGCCACCCCCGGCGATCTGCTCCCGCTGCTCGACCACGCGCACGTTCGTGGCGTCGACACACTTCCGAAACAGGCGCATGGCGCGCTGGTACGCCAGGTCCTGACGACGACCTTCGCTCGCTTCGGAGGCGCGAGTGTGCGTGACCGATGGCGGCGCGAGGTCGGCGCCGAGACCTTCGCGCGCATGTTGAAGGCACGGTGGCGCGCACCCGCGATGCGCTGGGATGTCGTGCCGACGCGAGACGAGTGGGCGGCCCTGGTGCCGGCCGATGCCTTGCCGTCGTCGACCGAGGCGGGCGAGCGGGCGCGGAGCCTTGTCCACGAGCTGAAGGTCGGGCGCCCCTCCGAGGCCCGGCGTGCGGCCGTGAGACGTGCGCTCACGGCCGACGCTCCGACGCTCTGGGGACGATGGTGCGCGGACCCCGCGAGGCGCCCGCTCGTCGAAGAGCGGCTCCTCGCGCTCGACGCCCCGACGCTGGTCGCGCTCGTCGCGCGGGCGGTCGAGACCTTCGAGACGCGCTCGCTCGGTGCCGTGGCCGCGTTGGAGGCGTTGTTCGTCGTCGTGGGAGAGCGTCTCGCGCGAGAGCCCGAGTTCGGCGCGACCGCACGCGAGACGCTGCGACACCTCGCGCGCCTTCAGGTACAGCTCCTCGCGCCCAGGCATCCGGGCGGGCTCCCCGCGCCGCGTACGCGCGCGGGCCCTGGCGAGCCCGACGGGCCCGCGTTCGTCGCGGCCTGCTGGGCGTGGAGCCTTCGGCTCGAGACGCCGCCCGTGCCGTCTGCGAGTGTTTCGCCGCTGTTTCCTGGGTGGTGCGCGCCGAGTGTCGACGATCTCGCTGCGGGCCTGCTCCCCGACCATGGACGCCAGACTGATACGGAGGACCGTGGTGTCGGGCTCCTTCGCGCTCTGCTCCCCGCGGTGCTGGAGCGCGCGAGTGGCCCCTTCGACCGGGCCGAGCGCCCGATCCCACGAATGATCGCGGAGGCCGCGATCGGCACGTTCTGGTGGGGCTCCGACCGCATGCGCGAGCTCCGCGCGGCGCGCCGAGATCGAGGAGACGCTGGCGAAGGTCGTCCCGCTGCGCGTGCCCCCGCCGACGCTCTTCACCGAGGCCACGATGGCGCGCTTCCAGTCGTCGCTGCGCGCGATGTTCCTCGAGGGCAACGCGCTGACGAAGCACTACCTCCGCCAGCTCGTGGCCGAGGTCGTCGTGACCGATGGGGATGTCGTCCTCCGAGGCCGGCGCGAGGCGGTGCTCGCGATGATGGCCTCGGGGGCGTCCCCTTCCTCGATGTCAACCACGACCGGGGAAGTTCTTGCTTCCGTCGTGGACTTTGCTCCCCAACGGCGACGGTGGCGAGAACTTCACGGCGGGGTTCTCGCTTCATCGCGAACGGGCTGAAAACAAGCAGGATGCGGCGAAGGGCGCGGAGCGGCGGGAGCCGGGCGTGTACCGGCTGCTGCGACAGGCGGAGGAGTTCCGTCGACTGCTGGAGGAGGCGGTGGTCGAGAGCGAGGCGGCGCTCGCGCGGAGGGTGGGCGTGAGCCGGGCGAGGGTGGCGCAGGTGATGGCAGTGTGGCGACTGCACCGGCCCGTGCTGGAACACCTGCGCGCGCTGGCTTCGAGCGGGGTGAAGTGCGAGGTCACGGAGCATGAGGTGCGCGCGCTCCTTGGCCGCACGGAGGTCGAGCAGGATCGATGGGCGCAGGAGCGGTTGGAGGGGTATCGGGCGGCGTGACGGCGGTCGTCATGGCCGTGACGCGCAGAACCTTCTCGGACGCGGGGAGAAGACCGCCGACGACCTGCGCGCGGAGAACGTGCCTCTTCGCGCTCCCCGCCAGGGCCCTACCCCGTCAGCCCGCCTTCTTCTGCGGCACCTTCCTCTGGTGCAGGTGCTCCCGCACGCGCGTGAGGTGCCCCGTCGCCGTCTGCTCGCGCACCTGAGGCGAGTCGGTGCCGTGCTGCTGCGCGGCGCGCATGGCGTCACCGACGAAGGCCCGGTCGCCCTCCACGATGGAGCCGCCGTCGAGGCGCCTCACCACGATCTCGGCCGCGTAGCCGGCCTCCGAGAGCAGCGCCCCCAGTTCGCCGGGCACGGGGTAGGACACAGTCGTCGGCCCGTCAGTGCGCGGCTTCGACGCGAGGATGCGTCCGTCGGGGGTGGTGGTGATCTTGACGCCGTTCCTAGTGGCCATGATGCCCTCGATCCTATCACTCCGGGAGCTTCCGACGCAGGGCGTTGCGCACCCTGCGCCGGAGCGCCGCAGCATCCTCCGCCGTCCACCCGTGCCCGCGGCGCAGGTACAGCGCGTACACGTCGACGTCCATGTCGCGCTTCAAGCTGTTGCACTGGGTGCACGCCGTGACGAGGTTCGTCGGCGCGTCCGGGTCGCCCTTCGCTACCCCGCGTTCGAACGACGCCAGCGGAACCGCGTGGTCGATCGAGAGCTCGACGGTGGGGTCGTCGACGCTGCGGCAGCAGTACACGCACTCGTAGTCGTCGCGCTCGAAGATGAAGGGGGCGATGCGGGGCGTGGTGCTCATGCGAGGTCTGCCGCGTCGGTGGTTCTCTCAGCAGTCGATCACGAAGGCGACTTCTGCGCAGCGCAGGGATCGATGGGCGCAGGAGCGGCTGGAGGGGATCGGGCGGCGGTCGTAGTCGCCGAGGGGGCGACCGTCCGTGCGCCCGACGATCGCCAGACGCCCGTGGCGAGGGTCGACGACCTTCTTCGCGCGAAGGAAGTACTCGACGCGCAGACGTCCCTCGGGCAGGTTCTCACCCCCCATGAGACACGAGGAGTTCGCTCGGTGCTGGCAGGCGGCGTTCTCGGGCGCAGGGCTCCCGACGTTCCACGGCGAGCGCGAGCTCGTCGACGTCGCGGCGATGGAGCGCACCTACGAGGTCTTCGTCGAGCCTGGCGTGGGTCAGCAGACGCGCCCGTTCTTCGTGACCGCAAAGCTCTCGTACCGCTGGGACGCGCTGCAGACCGCGAGGAGCCAGTGCAACGAGGAGGACCTGCTGCGCGCGGTTCTCGGCGACGACCACGACGTGCTGACGCAGCGCCCGTGGCTGCGCGTCGACGTCGTGCTCGGCGCCACCCTCCCGTATGGCGAGCCGTTGCCCATGCCCTCGCAGGAGCGGCGCGCGCGGTGGATCGACGAGACGACGGGGCGCCTCGAACGCGTCGAGCGCCTGCTGCCCGAGGAGACCGTGGCCGAAGACGCGCATGGCCGCCTCGCGGTGCTTGCGTGGCAGGGCGACCCGGTGATCAAGGCGCGGTGCGACGCGCGCGGCGCCCTGCTGCTCGAAGGGGTCGAGGTCTCCGCCTGGCAGGCGATCAACCTGCCTCGCATCTGGGACGACCCTGAGCGCGACGAGGACCCGCCACCCGACCACGAGTTGGAGCGGATGTTCTCGCGCGTGCGTGGGGCGCTCTACGCGTGGATGGAAGCGCTTGATCACCTGCGCCCGACGCCGCCGAGGTCGTAGCCTGCCGTCGCGTCGCTCCCTCCGCTCGCGCTCGCACACCTACCTCCACGTCACTGACGGGGCACTCGACCCACGTCGCGCGCGGAAGCCCTACGTCAGCCCGCGTCGGGAGGGGGGGCGCCGTAGCGAACGCCGACGTCACCCGAGTCCGCGGGGGCGGTGTCGGACGTCGCGTCCTGCGAGGCGTCGGCGCCGCCGTCGGTCGCTCCGTCGAGCACCGCGCTGTCGGGCGGGACGGGCGCGCCGTAGACGGGCTCCGCGTGGAGGATGCAGCCGTCGAGCCCCGCGCCCCCGGCGAGGAGCGTCGCGCCGAACGCGAAGGCCACGGCGCGCGAGACGCGCGGCATCGGACCCTCTACCGCAGGCGCCTCGACGGGCGTGCGTGCGCGGCCGCAGAAGGGGCACTCGGTCGACGCCGCGCGGACGTGGCGCGCGCACGCCGCGCAGGGGACGAGAGAGGTGTTCATGGTAAACGGGCATCGCACGATGCGTGCCCTCGCGATGCGCCGTTGCGCGCGGAGCGGCGTCGTCGCAGGGTGTCGCTCCACGGCCCGGCGACGACCGGCAGGCGGCGCCACGACGTCATCGAACCCATCAGGGCACGTCGCGGTCGCCCAGGGAGCGACGAGGAGCACGTGGTGTGGCTGGAATCCAGTCCGCAACGCAAGCGTTCCACCTGATCGTGCGCCGCTCGTGGACGCTCCTGCTGCTTGTCGGCTGCGATGCCGGGCGACTTCCGGCGCGACCCCATGCCGCCGCGGAGGTCCTGCCACCACCCCTGCCGCGTGCGCCCGCGACGGTGGCGGCCCGCTCATCCACGCGCGCGCTCCCGGTGCCAGGCTACGGTGACGCGGTGGTCGTGGTCCCCGACGGCGAGGGCCCTCGGGCCGTGGTGGTGGCCGCGCATGCGAACTACGACCGGCCCGAGTACCAGTGCGCCTTGTGGCGCGCCTTCGTCGAGGGGCGTGCGTTCGTCCTGTGCCCGCGCGGCGTGCCGCAGCCGTCGATGTCGTCGCGCGATGAGCCTCGGTTCACGTACCCCTCGCAGGCCGCGCTGAACCGTGAGATCGCCGCCTCGCTCGCGGCGCTGCGCGCGGCCTACGGAGCGCGCGTCTTGCGCGGGTCGATCGTGTACGCGGGCTTCTCGTTGGGGGCCATCCTCGCGGGCGGCTACGTGACGACGACCTCGGAGCGCATCGCCGCGACGGTGCTCGTGGAGGGCGGGCACACGTTCTGGTCCGACCGGGTCACTCGTGCGTTCGCGGCGCAGGGCGGGCGCGCGGTCGTGTTCGCCTGCGGGCAGGCCTCGTGCGCGCGCGACGCAGGCGAGGCCCGAACCCGGTTGCGTGCGGAGGGCGTCGCGTCGGAGGTGGCGTACGCCCCGGGCGCGGGACACGAGTTCCAGGGGCGCGTGGCCGGCGCGCTGCGGCCGGTGTTCGAGCGCCTCGTCACGCCGACGTTCGCTGGCGATCGAGCGGCTCGATGACGTGGGTCTGTCGGCCCACGGCGAGCCGCGAGCGTCGGCAACGAGCACCCCGACGCGAGAGCGACGGCTTACCTGAGAAGTCCCTGGTCGGGCGTCGGCGTGAGCTCGTCGGCCAGCGGGAAGCGCCCGCGATCGAAGTCGTGCAGCGCGTGCTCGCACGCGAGCGCGAAGTCGTCCATGTGGCGGAGGTGCTCTGCCGTGCGGAGCCATCGCCGGAACCCTTCGGCCGCCACATTGAGGAAGCGCGTCCCAGGGTGACCGCAGTCGAGGGTATCGAGCTCGTTGCACCACACCTCCATGATCTCGGGGTGTCGGCGAACCTCGGGTGGCGGCGGGATCGCGGCGACCCACCGCGCGAACGCCGCAAGGCGCTGGTTGGCGGCCACCTCCCAGCGCGATATGTGGTGGTTCACCACCAGCGTGTAGAGTCGCGTGAGGTCCTCGTTCAGGAGTCGCTGCGACTCGCGGACGAAGGGGGTCAGCACCCGCTGCACCCAGAGGTCGTAGGCTCGGCGCGTGTCCGATCCGCCGAACCGTGGCACGGACCGCGCCATGAACGCGCGCCAGGCCGGTTCGGCCAGCCAGAATCGGGCGCGCGCGAGGTACGGTCGCAGGCGCTCTCCCGTCGGGTCGAGCGCGTCGATGTTCTGCGAGAGCACCACCGCGACGGCCCTCCCGTACGCTGCATTCGCGCGAAGCGCGTCGCCCGACCCGCGCAGCGCGTCGCCGAGCTGCGCCAGCGCCCGCACGCGAAGCAGCGGTGACGCGATCTGCGCGTGCCGCTGGAGCCACGCCTCGTGGAAGTGGGCGCTCTCGCGCCAGCGCTCCGCGCGCTCGGACACGGCGGCGATGTCGAGCTCCACCTCGGCGACGTGGCCGCGGTCGTTGGAGCACCGTGCGAGATCGCGCACGTCTCGCTCGGCGCCCGGCGCGTCGCCGAGGGCGATGCCCACCTCGGCCCGCGCGACGGGGCCGAGGGGCGCGTGCTGCGTGCGGCGGGGCGCATGCCCTGGTACGCCGCCGCCGCGTGGGGCTTCGTGATGCCCGACCCGGCGACGTGTCGCACGGTGGTCGACGACGTCTTGCGCATGCTCCGCCTCGTGCAGCGCTTCAACGCCGAGCGCCCGGAGCGACGGCGCGACCCGCTGCGCATCCTTCCGTCGCGGGTCGACTTCCGGTTCTTTCTCGGGCCTGGGCAGCTCCGGCTCGAGTGGGCCGTGCCCGACGAGAACGACGCGGCCAACCACGACCTCGACGACCCGGTCGACGTGGAACTCTGGTGCTCGCACCGCGTGCTCGCCACCGACCCGATGGTGGCCGGCGGTCGCATGGACGTGATGCTCGACCCCGCGCAGCGCCGCGCGTTCTACCAGCGGGTCGTGGTGCCGACGCTCGAGGCCGTCGCGGCCGACGAGGGGCTGCGCGATCAGGTGCTCTTCTGGGAGGTTGGCAACGAGCTCGACGGCCTGCTCCTGCCGTCGCCCGAGCGCCGCGTGGCGAACGCGAGGGCGGGGCGGGTGCAGGCGGCGCCGCTCCTGGCGAGGGCGCTGTACCGCTTCGTGAGCGAGATGATCCTGCTGCACCGCGGGGCCGCGGTCGACGTGCCGGGCGGCGCGTCGCTGCGCGCGGGTGCGCCGGCCCTTCCGTACGACGGTGGGCTGGCTGCATTGGGACGGCCCCACGGGCTTGCAGCAGACGCTCCTCGACCGCGCGTGGCTGCACCGGCGCCGCGGCGCCGCGACGGGGCCCGTGGCCGTCGAAGACGTGCTCCAGTACCACGCGTACATCTCGCTGCACCCCGACCCCGAGCCGACCGTGTACGCGTCCTCCTCGGGCGTCGTGGCGAGCCGACGGGCGGCCTCGCGGAGGCCGTCGCGCACGCGGCCGCCGGGCGTATGCTCGACGGCGAAGCCGAGCATCTCGGACGCTGGCGCTGCGCCCGGACCTCTCCGCGCGCGCCACGCGAACACGCACGCGGCGGCGACGGCCACTGCGCCCGCGATCCCCTCGGGGTGTGCGTGCGTCACCTCGGCGGAGGCGGTCGCGGTTTGCACGGCCTCTCGCGCGTCGTCGGCGAACCACGCCGCGACCGGCGCGACGCGCATCGCCGCGCCGTTGCCCATCGAGCCGGTGCGCTGGTAGGGCGTGCGCGCTGCCTCGCGCCAGGGCATCCCCTCGTCGATGCGCGTCAGGATCCAGTGCGCGACGGCGCCGTAGCCGCGCTGCGGGTCGTCGCGGTAGCGCCGTGCGAAGTCGACCGCCAGCGCGTCGCGGTCGTCTGCGCCGTGCGTCGCGAGGTGCTCGACGAGCGCGCAGGCCATCGCCGTGTCGTCGCTGTGGCGCCACGGGGCGCGCGGGAGGATGCGCCGGGTGATCACGCGCGACGCGGGCTCCGGGCCGGCGAGCACGCGCTGCCCGAAGGCGTCGCCGACCGAGAGGCCGTCGAGGGCGAGCAGGGCGCGGGCGGGGCAGCGGTCATGGTGGAGGGCCACGATACGGCGCCAACGGGCCGACGGCATCTGCTCCAGCCCCTCCGTGCGGGACGGCCCGTGCACGACGCCGCGGAAGGTCAATGTCGGGACGCGTAGCGCGATGTCCTCGTCATAGGTGGCGACGAGGTCGCGCGCCTCTACGACCGCGGGGCCCTTTTTGCGGTGCTCTGCGTGGAGGTCTCGGTACACGGCGCTCAAGGCTCGGCCTGGTGGATCGCATCCGCCCTGTCTGAAGGCACGGCGGCAGGCCGCTCGCGCTGCGCGGTGAGGTCATCGGTACGTGGAGACGTGGCCCTCATCGCGCGCATGCGCAACCAGACGCCGAGGAGGGGCGCGACGGCGACCACCACGAGGGCCGCCCACGAGCCGACGACGTGCCCTTCGCCAAGCTCCGCGCGGAGTGCGTCCCCTCCCCATGTGCGGTCTTGCAGCTCCGCAGCGTCGCTCGCGATGAAGCACAGCGCGATCGGGTACACGACCCAGCGGAGCCGGGCTCGGAACCGCGCCGATGCGAAGCCCGCGCAGGCCACGACGAACGCCCACAGGCAACGCTCGGAGAGCGACCATACCTTGTCAACGATCTCGGCGACGAGGAGGAGCGGCGGTATCGGCGCTCGATCCTACCGGTCACACGGAGACAGGGCGATGCCACGAGCGCGCCGCCGATGTGGAGGATCTCGCGATGCTCGCGCTCGGCGGACGTGGCGAAACACACGCGGCTTCTACGACGAGCACCTGAACGTGACGGCCTCGGGCGCGGCGCGTCGCGGGACCCTGCGCGAGTCGTTCGAGCTCCCTCGCTCCGTGCGTTGCAGTCGTTCGGTGCCGCGGTGAACCCGGACCGGTGGGGGCGTCGGCGTGGGCGCTCCCGAGGGCGTCGACCACGGTGGTCACCTCCCTGCCCCCGGAGCAGGCCCCGACCGACACCTGCGTGACGCGCTGGTAGTCGCCGTCCCTGTCGCTGCATCGGCCTCCGTGGGCAGCACCGGCCACGATCGCTTCAAAAGGTCTCGAACTCGACGTGCCCGGAGCCGCCGCTCCCATCGTCGTCGATCGCGAGCACCTCGACGCGCCATTGCCCCGCGCGAGGCGGAGCAACGAGCTCGATCACCGACTCGTCACCCTGCATCCGGCGCGTGCCGACGAAGAGCTCGGGCTCGAGCGGCTACGACAGCTCGGTCTGCGTGAACCGGAACGTCGGTCCCGAAGTGCCTCCCCCCCGGAGACCTCGTCCTGCGCCAGCCCCGTAGCCTTGCCCGGACACGCTCCCGCACACGAACACGAGTCGCCCCTCGCTCGCATCGAGCTGCGTCCTCGTGGCGGCCGCGACGCGGTCGGCCGCCACGTCCCAGGGGACGTCGTGGACGCGGAGGCGCACGACGCCCAGCTCGCGCTCGCGCTCCGGGCACACCTCCACGTCCTCGATGCCCGCGACGACGGCGAGCGCTCGCGCGACCTGCGAGCCCGCGCCACAGCTCGCGGCCGTGAGCAGCATGAAGACCACCCCGCAGCACGGTCCCTCACGACGCCACGCCACCGCTTCTCCGCGCCGGCGCGGTGCTGCTACGGCCGCCACTGCAGCCCCGACTGGCGCAAGTGGACCGCCGCCGCGGCGCGCGACCTCTTCGCTCGCTTCGGGCTGACGGGCGACACCTGGGCGCTCCCCGCTTCCGACGAGCGGTTCTGACCCGGACGGGCGCCCTGCTTCGGGCCGCCGAGTTCAGCGCCGGGGACCGCGTGGTGCGCAGGCGCTCACGGAGACCCGCAGTAGCGCTCCGGGGGCGCGCAGACCCCGCGGGCGCAATGATTACTCCGGCACTCGCCGCTGAACGAGCAGGGCTGTCCGTCGTTCTGGGCCGCAACGCATCGAAGCGTCGCCGTGCCCTCCTCTGGGAGGCGATAGAGGTCGCAGGCCAGGGGGCCGTCGGGGCAGCGGCCCAGGACGCGCCCGTCTTCGTAGTCGTAGCAGGGGTCTCCGAGGGCGAGTGGCGTCTCGGGGGCGCGCGGGAAGCACCGGTGCGAGCGCAATCCGCAGACGAGGCCGCGGGCGCAGAGCTGGAGTCCCTCGAGGCTCACGAGGGGGCCTGCGCAGGCATCGCCGAGTTGCGACACGCGTCGGCAACGGCCGTCGCTCACGCCGAGTCGCCGCGAGCCGAAGTTGTCGAGGCAGTGCGAGGGATCCGCGGGGTCAGCCAGACAGCAGAACGCCACGGCGGGGTCACAGGTGCCGAAGAATTCGTAGGGGTATTGCCACTCGCGCACGGCGCGGCACGGCTGCCCTTCGGTGGCGACGCGCTGGAACATCCGGCGCTGCTGGAAGCCGCTGTCGTACAAGGTAAAGCAGGTCGGATCGAAGAGGGCCCGGTCCGACGACTCGCCGCAGGACGCCTCCTCCAATGCGCTTCGGCATGCGAGCGACCCCTCGGGAGCGTACCGGACGAGCCCCCGCCGCACGGCGTCGATCCAGTCGACGAACACGGCGGTGCGCAGCGCGGCGGCGAGCACGCGTCGGCAGGCGGCCTCGTCCGCGGGTGGCAGCTCCGCGCGCAGCTCGGGCGTCGCGCGGTCGTTGTAGGTGAGCGCGTCGAAATACGTCCGCCGCGCGGTCGCGTCGCAGCAGCGGAACATCGTGGCGCAAGCGCTCTCGGCGGCGGCCTCCGGGAGCGTGTCGATGTCATCGGGCGCGAGCGATACGTCGCGCGGCGGGCGTGAGGCGTCGCGTGCGCCGCCATCCCCCGGCGCGGACGACCCGTCACCGGCCCCTCCGTCGCTCCCCGGCGCGAGCGTGACGGTCGACGCGCAGGCGGCACACGACGCGAGGCACGCCAGCAGCGCACGTCCGACGGCGTTCCAGGGCATCGGACCACGCCTCCTACGGCGAGCATCGCCCCGCGTGCGGCTGATGCACTCGGCCTTCCCGTGCACATGCAGGAGGATAACCCCGCCGGGCTCGTCGCGTGCGGCGCGTACCTCGCGCTCGCCGGGCATCGGACGCACCTCTACGACGCGATGAACCGCCAGACCGCGGCGCTGCGCGCTGGCGCATCAGCCCGTCGCGACCCACAGCGAGGGGTGGACGCGCGAGCGCGAAGCAGCGGGCGGACCGAGCCCGTCGGCGCAGCCGTCGCCGTTCACGCCGCCCGCAGGCGCGAGCGCGCTGCCGAAGTACCCGGTCGGCACGCCGCCCTCGGTCGCAGTGGGCGAGGTCGCGACGCGGCCGTCGGTGATGCGCGAGAGCACGTCTGCGGTGATCACGTCGGCGTACCCGTCGCTGTTCACGTCCGTGACGTGGCCCCAGCTCGCCGCGCGGTCGGCGGTGCGAGCCGTGACCGTGAGGGGCCAGATGGGGCCCGTCGCTGCGCCGGACTGGCCGTTGGCCCGCGCTCGAAGGCGCCAGTACCACGCCCCGGCCGCGAGGCTCATGGAAGGCGTCACGAGGCCCCCGTCTGCCTCCAGCGTACGCTCCACGCGAGCGCAGCGCGGGTCGCGGCAGAGGTCCACTGCGGCGCCCGTGACGCCGTCGTCGAGCGCCCACCGGAACGTGGGGCGTGCCGAGGCCACGTACGCGAACGCGGCCGGCGCGATGGGCCTCGGCGCGGGTGCCGCGGGCGGAGCGTCGGGCGCCCTCGCCCTCGCAAAACGCGAGCACGCACGCCCACGCGGCCAGACGAGCTGGAGTCATCGACCGCATCCGCCGGGGGCCGAAACGCGCGGAGGTACTCGATGGGTTCATGGTCCGTCTTCTCGTCGCGGTGGGCATCGCGCTGCGCGGGAGGGGGTTGTTGCGGCGGGCATACGGCGCGGGGAGCCGGCGCATCCGGGCGCCGAGCCCGCAACGGCGACGACCCACTTCGTGATCCTGCGCACGGCCCCCAGCGCCTGCGGCGCCGACGCGCCACCGCTTGCGAGTGTACACGCGGTCGTGCGTGGGCGTTCTGGCCGTGACGTGCGTGCGGCCCGACCGCTCGGCGTTGAACTCCGCCACGTGCTCGTGCGACGCTCCCGACCGTGGCGCGGGTGTGGCCGTTCCTCATCCTGTGCGGGGCGCTCTCGGGGTGCGCTTCGACGGTGTCGATCGCGCCCGCGGACGGCGGCTCGTTCGGTGTCGGCGACGGCGCGCCGCTTGATGCGAGCGCCGACCGCGCGTTGGACGCCACCGCGCGTGATGTGGTGGTCCCGCCCGACGACGTGGAGACCCTCCCCGAGACCGCCGCGGAGGCCGTGTGCTCGGCGATGTTTCGCTGCTGCGGCTCGGAGGGGCGGGCGCGGTACTTCGAGCCGCTTCAGTGGAACGGCCGGGTGCCTCCCGAGCTCATGCGCTCGATCCCGCCGGTGGACGAGGCGGCCTGTCGCCGCATCGTCGCCGAGGCGCTGCGCGTCGCCGTCTTCCCCGATTGGATCGACGCGGTCCGGCGCGGGCAGGTGGAGTACGTGGCCGAAGGGTCGCTCGAGTGCCGACGCACGCTCTTGAACGCGCCATGCGGCAACCTGGTCACCAGCACGCTCCTCGACCCGCGCTGCTTCTCACTCATGGACAGCTCCCTCGGGCGCGGGATGTTCCGTCCGGTCGCGCGCGACGGCGACGCGTGCCGGGCCGTGCGCGAGTCGCGCTATCCGATCCGGTTCTACGGGAGCTGCGACCCCGACGCGGCCTTCTGCTGCCTGCCCGACCCCGCGGACCCTACGCGTTGCCTGGACTCCTTCGAGGCGGACCGCATGCACGTGACCGAGGGAAGGTGTCGCCGCGCGGCCGCCCGGGGCGAGAGCTGCAACAGCGACTCGCTGGGCGGCGGTCCGGGCATGTGGCTCTGCCAGCGCGAACTCGTCTGCGGGCTCGCGTCCCGCACGTGCCTCACGTCCGACCACGAGACCGAACTCGGCCTCGGCGCCCCCTGCTACGACCCGTACGAGGGGCGCGGGCTGGGGCGCTGCCCCTACGACCAGGGGCTTTGGTGCGATCTCTTCCGGCTGATGGGCGAGGGGACGGCGACGGACACCTGCGTCGAGCTCCACGCGAACGGGCGCTCCTGCACGCGCAACAGCGAGTGCCTGAGCTACAGCTGCGTGGAGGGCGTCTGCCACGCTGCGGTGCCTCTCTGCGGCGAGTCCTGACCGCCGGTCCGGCGCGCCTCGACCTCGCCCCCTTGATCTGTCGCAGTAGCGGCTGGCGGCGGGTGAGGCGCACGGGCGGAGCGCGACCGGGCGTCGACGCGATCTCTTCACTCCACTGGGCCTCCGTGCCAGGGAAGACGTCCTGGAACCGAAGCTCCTCAAGACGACGCACGAGCGGGCTCCGAAACAGCCACCTGAACTCCTCGGGCCGGTGGGTCGCCCGTGCAGTGGAGCGGGATGAACGGGGTCAACGCCCGATGAGCCTTCGAAGCGCAGAACGCAGCGACGCGAGCCACGTCGGCTGCGCCACGCGCTCGGGCGTCGTGGGGGCCGGGGGCGCTGCGGGCGCCGGGGGGGCGACCATGCGCACCTTGACGACGATCACCTCGCGCCGCTCGGGCCTGTGATCTGGCGCCGCCGAGCCCGAAGGGCGGGCGCGCGGAGGAGAGCCCTTCGGGACGGAGCCCTTCGGTGGGAGGCGCCTGGCGGAGGGGAACTCTTCGGGGGTGGGCTCTTCGGTGGCGGCTGCCGCAGTACCGCGTCGAGGTGCGCGAGCACCGGGTCGTGGGGGAACTCGTGGAGCGCCGCCCTGAGCGCCACGGCCGCCTGCTCGCGCTCGCCGCGCCGCAGGAGCACCTCGACCCTCGCGCGCACGCACGCCCTCGCCGCGCCGGCGTCGCGCGCGCAGCGCTCGGCCACGTCGAGGTCGCCTGTCGCGAGGTAGACCCGCGTGACGTCGTCGAGGAGCTGCGGGGTGCCGTCGCCGCCGAGCGACAGCGCGCGCTCGGCGCAGCGGCGCGCTTCGAAGTGGCGCTCCCGCGCGACGTGCGCGAGCGCGAGCTGCGACCAGCAGAGGCCCGAGTCGGGCGCGCGGTGCACGGCCTCCTGGAGCACGTCGACCGACTCGACGATCCGCCCCATCGCGAGCAGCACCCACCCGAGGAGGGAGGCCGCGGCCGCCCTCGCGCACGCGATCGAGATCCGCCGCACGACCCGCGGCGCGCCGCACCCATACCGCATCGCGCCGGCCGAGCGGGCGTGACCGGGGCGGCGGCGCGTCGACGGATCACGCCGGGGTGATGCCCGTCGCCCACCACCAGCGCGCGGGCGCCGGGTGGGCGGGCCACGGGACCAGAGCGCCGGTGCTCCAGGGCCTCCGGGAGGCGAGCGAGAGCCGATGGCGCTCCCCCGCCACGAAGCGCACGCGCCACAGCTCGGGGCAGCTCACGACGACGTCGATCTCCTGCGACGTGGTGAGGGCGCCACGCTCCGCGACGGTCACGCGGTAGCGCATCGGCACCAGGAAGTGCATCACGCCGCAGTGGGGGGTGCGGGGACCCGCCTCGATCAGCTCGGCGACCACCCGCGCCTCCGGAGGGCGTCGGGGCTGCGCCGATGCAGTGTGCGACAGCAGGAGCGTCAGGCCCGAGGTCAGCAGGAGGCGGCGATGCACGGCGCGATCGTAGCGCGGCGTGCTCTCGTGCTCACGCAGTGGCGATCGGAGCGCCGATCGTGGGACGCGCGTCAGCAATGCCAGAGCGTCCAGCCGGTCGTCGACGGGTACTGCGGTTCCTCGCCGGTGAGGTAGTCCATCGTGGCGAGCCCGGCGCCCACCAGCGCGAGCGCCGCCAGCGCTCCGACCGCGCCCGCGACGACGCGCCGCCGACCGCGCCAGAGTCGGCGCGTCATCGACGCGGCTCGCAATGCGCACAGCACCGACGGGACTACGGGCGCCAGCGTCGCCGCCGAGGGCTTCGAGAACAGCCCCGTCGTCACCGCGATCCACAACGCGGCGAGCGCGAGAAGGACGCCCGCCACGCCGAGCCCGACGGCGCGTGCAACACGCCAATCTCTCGATGCGCGCGGCTCCCGGAGCCGCGACGATCGATAGACGCCCGCGGTCGCCTGCGGCGGGTGCAGCGCCGTGTCCGTCTCACGTTGCGCGTCGTCGCAGGGGCGCAGCCGTTCGGCCTCGTCGCGGCGCGGTCGCAACACGTCCGGTCGCGCGCCGCCCGAGGGGCGGGAGAGGCGTTGGCAGGCGACCAGGGCCGTGGAAAGGCCCATCAGGACGACGATCTCCTCCAGCCCGAGACCGAACATGAGCCGACGCCACCATGCGAGTGCGGTCGCGTCAACTGCGCCGGGGCTCTACTCGACGGCGATGCATCGGCCGAAGATGGCGCGCGCGGTGACCCACCCGCTGACGTGCCCGCGGTTGTTGCCGATGAGGAAGCGCTCTCCCTGCACGGCCTTCACGAGGTGCAGGTACTCGGCGCCGCGCACGCGGCACAGCACGATGTCGCCGGGCCGGAGCGACGCGGGGTCGACAGGCGCCACGGTGCAGAGCTGCCCGGACTCGATGCGCCCCTGCATGGAGTCGCCCCGCGGGCGGAACGACACCGTCTCGCCCTTCTGCAGCCGCGCGATGTGGCCCGAGGCCCAGCCCATGGCGCCGCGCCGTAGCACCGATCGCGCGCTGCACGGCGCGTCGAAGCGCAGCGCGGTTGCTGGTCTCGCCGACGACGCCGATCGCGTGCTGCACCTCCCCGCGTGGCACGGCGACGTGACGTGGCGCGCGGACCGTCGCCCAGGCATAAGTGCCAGAGTCAACGATGCGGAGGATCCGGCCGCTCGCACGTGAGCCCGTGGTCTGCGAAGCTCTCGGGTGGGGTTCTCGACGGAAGGCACGCCAATGCTCCCCGCGGCGACCGCTCGGTGCTCGTCGCACGCACCGATGGATGCTGCGGGGGAGCAATCGCCGCGTCCGCCTCTGCGGCCACCACACCAGGACCGAACTCCCTCCGCGCCTCGACGAACATGGCGGACACGTTTGCGAGCGTGAGGAACAAGGCAGCGCAGAACGCGGAGTGCGCGCACGTGAGCGAGACGCGCGCCGGGACCACCACGTAGGGCTGCGACGTGCGCGGCTGCGCGCGGTACACGCCGACGTCGGGCGCTTCATCGCGGACGATGGCGCGGTCGCGGCCGCGACGCACCGCCCGGTGGCGGGAGACCCACCCAGGGTCGTCGAGCCAGCGGAGCGTCGGCACGGCGCGCGGCGCGTCGTCGGGGAGCTCGACCGCGCGCCAGCCGGGGACGCGACCCGCGAGGATGGCCCGCACCCGCAGGCGCAGGCGAAGCTCCCAGGCCAGCGAGACGAGCGTGGCGGCGCCCATCAGGGCGTCGAGCGCGAGGACCTTTCGCGTGAACTGCGCCTCGCCCGTCACCACGGACTCGCGGCACACGTGCATCGACGCCATGGCGCAGTAGAGCACCACGAGCAGGCACTCTCGCGGGACGACGCGCTGCACCCCGTCCCGAAGGGCGTCGCGGATGCGCGCCTTGAAGGGCGCTGCGACGAGCTCGAACACCCCGGCGAGGGTGCCTCCGAGGGAGAGCGCCATGAAGACCATGAGCGCGACCGCGAGCGGGGAGTCGAGGCGGTACTCGGACGAGCCGCCGCCTGCCGCCATGGCCACGACGGCGAGCGTCGAGAGCGCCGCGGTCTCGGTGTAGCTCGCGCCGAGCGAGGCGCCGCGCATCGCCGTCAGGAGCGGAGCGAGCATCGCGGGGGCGAGCGCCAGTTCGTGCAGATGGCCCGCGGGCGAGGGAGCGTCATCCCACGCGAGCGCCAGCACCACCGTGGCGGCGAAGGCGAGGAGGTACGCGAAGCTCGTGGGCTGGACCTTCGGCGGGAGGACGTCGTCCATCCCGGCGATCCTACCGCCCGCAGGGGCCGCAGTGACCCTGCGGGGGTACCGCCGGAGCACGACGCGATGACAGCGGCCGCTGCGCGGGCGCGACGCGCTCGGCCCCGGCGGGGCTACACTCGCCCCTCCCACAAGCCGAGCGCCACGATGGAACGCGCCACGATCCTCTTCTACAGCGTCTCCGACGAGTACGGCTTCCTGTCGAACTTCGCGCCCGCGCCGATCCGGCTGAAGGGCAAGGTGTGGCCCACGACGGAGCACTACTTCCAGGCGCAGAAGTTCGCGGGCACGCAGCACGAGCGGGAGGTGCGCGAGGCGAAGACGCCGATGATCGCCGCCCGCATCGGCCGCGACCGCAGCCTCCCGCTGCGCCGCGACTGGGAGTCGGTGAAGGTGTCGGTCATGCGCGACGCGGTGCTCGCGAAGTTCGAGCAGCACGACGACCTGCGGCACCTCCTCCTCGACACGGGCGACGCGAAGCTCGTCGAGCACACGGAGAACGACGACTACTGGGGCGACGGCGGCGACGGCAGCGGCAGGAACATGCTCGGGCGCATCCTCATGGAGGTGCGCGACACGCTCCGAGCGCGAGAGGGGCGGTGAGCGCGATGGGCTACGACGCCGACGCGCACGCCGGACTCGCGGCCCTCGCGGCGACCGCGGGAGAGAGGAGCGACGTGCCGCAGTGCCACGACGACGTGACCGCCACGATCCAGCTCGCGTCGCGCGTCACGCGGCGCATCGTGTGGTGGTCGAAGTGGCACTCGACGCGGCGGATGCTCGGGCTGCTCTGGCCGCTGCGCCACGTGACGGTGGTGAACGTGCTGGGCGTGCCGAGCGTGGAGCACGTCCGCGCCGTGCGCGCGCTCCAGCGGCACTACGGCTGCCGCGTGGGCTTCGTCGGCGACCTCGACCCGCACGACCTCACCGTCTTCTGGTACCTGCGCGCGGGCGGGTACGGCGGCGCCTCGTCGTCGGAGCCCGACCTCGACGTCGAGTACCTGGGCGTCGACGCGCGGTGGATCGCAGCCTGCCGCGCGCACCGGGTCGACTGGCGGGGCGTGCCGGGCGGCGGCATCGAGGGCGAGGTCACCGTCGCCCTCGACGACTTCGAGACGCGGTCGCTCGCGTGGCTCGCGGCGAGGATGGACCTCCGCGCCCTGCTCGGCGAGGAGGCGCTGCGGATGCTGGAGGGCGGCCTCAAGCTCGAACAGGAGGGCGCGACCAACCCCGTCGCCTACGCCGCCGACCTCACGGGCGAGATCCTCCGCAACCTCTTCGGCGAGGATGCGTGACGTGCTCGAGGGTAGTCCGCGGCACGCGACGGGAGGGGACGATCAGCGGCCGCCGAACGGGCGTTCGTGCTCGCCGCGGTGGCCGGCGCCGCGCGGGTCGACGACGCCCGCGGGAATGCGCCTCCGGCACCGGCGGCCGCGCGTGGAGCGTCACGGCCGCGGACGCGTGTTCGCCCGCGCGACGGCGAGCATCGAGGAGCTCACCTCGATCGCGCGTCTGCGCCGCCGCGTAGAGGCTCGCCTGCGCGCTGCTCATGGCGTCGAGCTTGCCGTCGCGATGCGAGTGCGGGCAACGCCTCGGCGCGGCGGGCGGGCGAGGACGAGCCGCGAGCGGTCGGTCTCGCTGTGCCGGCGTGCACGAGGCGGCGCGGTGTACAACCGCCGCGGGGGATCGGGGCCTCGCTCACCCGGCGCGCATGGCGGCGGCGAGGCGCAGCACCTCGGCGCGCATCGCCTCGGGCTCGGCGTGGAAGCGCCGCCCGTGGCCCGGCAGCACCCACGCGAAGCGGTGCTCGGCGAGCGTCGCGACCGACCGGCGCTGCGCCTCCCACGACCACCAGCACACGTCGCGCCCCGCGGCGAGGCCGCGGCCGTCGTCCGACGCCCACAGGTGATCGCCGCTGAAGAGGAACGTGTCGCGGTAGAGCAGCGCGCAGCTCCCGCGCGTGTGACCGGGCACGGCGATCACGAGGAGGTCTTCGTCGAGCCGCCAGGGCCCTGCGCCCTCGAGCACGCGCTCGACGTCGCGGGTGTCGGGGCCGAGGTCGTCGCGGTGCAGCACGCGCACGCAGCCGAAGCGCTCGCGGAACGCGCGGTGGTCGGCGGCGTCGTCCCAATGGCTGAGGAACATCCACCGGACCCCGCCGCGCGCGGCGATTGCGCGGACAAGGGGAGACGCGTAGCGGGGGGAGTCCACCAGCACGTTTCCCGCCGCGCGCTCGACGAGCCAGCTCGACGCGCCGTAGCTGTCGGGCGACGCGTAGCCGCAGAAGGAGACCTCCGCCTCCACGGGCTCCGGGAACGCGCGGGCGGCCTCCCTCACGCCGGCCCTGTCCTCGATGCCGATCGACGCGGTGGGACAGGTGACCAGCGCCCGCAGCGCGCGCGCCCGCGCGGCCGAGTCGGAGGGCTGACGCGCGACGTAGGACTGACCCCGACGGTCGTCGCGCGCGAACGTGTCGGGCGCGAGCTGGCGGCAGAGGTCGCAGTCGATGCAGCTCCGGTCGACGAACAGGTCGCCGGGCGCATTCTCGGGGAGGCTGTCGGCACGGCGCGCCACGATCCAACAGCGTAGTCTTGCGAGCCCTCGGCGCTACCTCGCGATGGGAGGGCGGCGGTAGGCTCTCGCGCGTCCATGCGGTCCCTACCGCGCATCGTCGCGCTCGCGCTCGCGGCGGCCGCCTGCAAGCGGCACCGCGCGCCCGCCGACACAGCGCGCGTGACGCGGCCTCCTGCGGTCGGCGCGTCGATCACTCCGCAGCGATCCGCGCCGCTGCCGCCCATCGGGGACTGCGCCCCGTGGACCGCGTGCTCGCTCCCGGCAATCGCGCGCACGCCACCGCGTGAGCTCGACGCACGCGAGCGCGTGGAGGCGCCGGGTTTCTCGCTGCGCGCGGTGCACCGCTTCGCGCACCACGGCCGCGGGCGCGTGGCCTGCCACTACGACCCGCCGCGGCGCGCGGTGGCGTGCGTGACCGACGCGCTCTCCGACGACTGGCACGTCAAGGGTGTGCGGCTCGTGCGCGTCGACCCGGCGACCTTCGCCGTCGAAGAGCGCCTCGTGGCGCCGTCGCTCCACGCGTCGTTCCTGTGGGGCGACTTCAACCGCGACGGGGCGCCCGACTTCTGGGGCTTCTCCGATGAGCTCAAGGACGCCGACGCGCGCGCCGTGCTCCACCTCGGCACGCCCGACCCGTGGACCTTCCGGCCGACGCGCCCGCTCTCGATCGACCACCCGGCGCTCGGCGGCGCGGTGCTCGACGCCGACGGCGACGGCTGCGAGGACGTGCTCGTGCTCGGCACCGGCTGGGAGTTTCAGCGCGACCGCCCGGTGCAGTACTTCGCCGACGGGCTGTATCGTGGCGACTGCCGCGGGGGCTTCGCGCTCGCGAACGCGTCGACGGGCCTCGACCGCCTGCCGGACTTCGTCGGCAACGACGCGCCGCCTCGCCTGGGCCGCGCCGCGGCGGTGACCGACCTCGACGGCGACCGCTGCGCCGACCTCGTGATCGGCAACTACCGCGCGCACGCCGACAGGCGCCACGTGCGACCCGCGTCGTCGGTGACGTACGCGTCGCCCCCGCGCACGATGGCGGCGCCGAGGCGCTCGCTCGCGAAGAGGCACTGCACCGCCGGCCCGGGAGGGGCCGTGGCGATGCGCTCGAAGGGGCCCGAGCCGTCGGTCGTCCAGACGCGCCCGCCGTGGTCGACGACGGCTGCGCGGCCCTCGCCCCAGAGGTCGGGGGCGAACGTGGTTTCCTCGCCGGTGCGCATCGCGGGGAAGTCCCCCGCGCGCTCGAGCGGACCGAGGAAGGTCGCGCTACGGGCGGCGGTGCCGTCGCGGGCGGCGAACACCCAGCCGCGCGTGACCTTGACTGCCGCGAGGATCGGCGCGGCGAAGGTGTCTCGCGCGAGCGTCACGTCCGCGTCGCGTACGTTGGCCCTGACGCCGCCGAGGACCACGTCCCACGAGCCGTCGGGCTCCTCGCGGATCGCGCACGTCGTTGTCGGCGACCACGTCGACGCGGCTCGCGGCGGCGACCGGCCGCGCTCGATGGCGACGGGCTCGTCGAGCAGCGGGGCCCGCCACCGGACCGCAGCCCGCGAGCACGAGCAGGGCGAGCGCCCGCGTGAGCCGACTCCCTCCGCGCATGACCGTGCGCCGAGTTTCACATCGGGTCGCCGCGCGGCGCCATCGTTTTCGACGGTGCGATCCACCGCGGCGCTGCGTGCGCGCCTTCGTGCTGCGCTGGCGCTTCGGCGTTGTGCGGTCGCTCGCGTCCGCGCCCGGTCGCGCCGATCTCCACGGCGTACGTGAGTCACGTCGAGGGGGCCGGAGGACGGCCGTCGAACTCGATGCTCATCGAGCCGCCCTGCTCGCAGTAGAGCGGATCGTGGTGCAGCACCACGTCGACCCACCGGCCGGCCCGAAAGCGCCTGCCGCACAGAGGCACGTGCACGAGGCCGTCGTCGCCGTCGTCGAGCGGCGGGCGCCACGCGCGCAGCACCGCGGGCGTCCAGCGCACCGTGATGGCGGTCGGCGTCGTGCCCACGGGGGCGCTCCCGCGCGCCACCACCTGCCCGTGGTCGCCGAGCAGCTCGATGGACACCACGCCCACCGGCCGCTCCGCGCTCGCACGCACCACCGCCACGACGGGGTTGAGCCGGGCCTGACGGCGCTCCATCGCGCGCCGCCAGCGCTCGTACGCGGCCTCGTTGGCGGGCGGCTCCTCCTCGTCGTGCGCATCGTCGGTCGTGAGCACCAGCGGGGGCGCGGGGGTAGGCGCCGCGGGGTACGACGCCTCCCAGGGTGCGCGCACGTCGGCGTCGGGGAGCTGCGTGGCGCCCTCGTCGTTCACGCGCTGCGCGAGCGGTCCTGCGTACTCGTAGGCGCGCGCCACCGGGCCCGCCATGAGCCGCGGGGCGCCGCCGCGGTCGACCACGAAGAGGCCGAGCCGCGTCGCGCGCACGCCCAGGTACGACACCGTCGCGGTGTTCACCGACGCGTACCAGTCGGCGATGAAGGCCGCGCGACCCTGCGCGGACTCCTCGCCGGGGAACAGGTCGAGGTACCAGCCCGTGTGCGTCGGCATCCCGTCCGACGACGGGAGCACCTCGGCGACCGATCCGACGAAGCGCCGCTCGGTGGCCGTGAGCGCGAGGCCCGCGAGCTCGTCGTCGACCACCCGCGCGAGCGCGCGGTAGGTGCGCTCGGCCCGGTCGAGGTACGCCCCGAGCAGCGCGTGGGTGTCGTCGTCGAGCCAGTCGCCCTCGCGCGCCGCGAGCCTCCGCACGCGCCCGAGGTAGTCGAGCACCGCGGCGAACAGGCCGGGCGAGGGGTCGACCCACGCGTCAGGCACGCGGCACGCGGCGCCGTCGTAGCTCTCGGCGGCGAGGAGCGCGTTGGCGTGGCGGAGCTGTCCGTAGCCCGCGACGATGGAGTTGGTGCGCAG
>JBDHVF010000032.1:0-21841 GCA_039809605.1 Polyangiales bacterium
TGCTGCGAGGGCGCGATCGGCGGGGGCGTGCGGCTGCGCATCGCCGAGGGCGCGGGCGAGGGCATCGCGAGCGTCGGCGACTCGCTGGGGTCGAACTCGATGATCGCGGGCGGCGCGCTCGACGAGGCGGGGTGCTGCACGCCGACGCCGAGCAGCGTCGACTTGAGCGGGTCGCTGTTGTGCGCGGGCGGCCCGAGCGCGGGCATCGTCGGCGGGCGCAGCGGCGAGGGACGGTGCTGCGCGCGGGGTGGCCCCGAGGGGCGCTGCGAGCGCGTGTCGGGCGAGTACACCGGGCCCGTCATGGTGGGCGAGCGCAGGCTGCGGGGCCGCGGAGACATGGGCTCGAACGCGCGCCCCGCCGTGGGGGTCGCGCTCGACGCGCGCACGCGCGAGGTCGCGGGCGCGGCGACGTCGAGGGCCTTGTAGCTGCCCGTGGAGCTCGCGTCGGGCACGGGCGCGCCGGCCGCGATGCGCCCCCGCTCGCGGGCGATGCGCTCGCCGGCGACCTTCTGGATGAACGCCGCGACGACGCGGTGGTTCGCCGGGCCGCCGAGCATGCGGGTGGCGCGCTCGATGGCGTCGGCGAACTGCGCGGCGCTGGCGTAGCGCGCGTTGGCGTCGCGCTCGAGCGCGCGCATCACGGTCTGCTCGAGCATCGACGGGAGCGCGGGCGCGTGGTCGCGCAGCCGCGGGATGGGCTCGAACAGGAGCTGGTTGAGCACCTCGACGTCGGTCTCGCCCGAGAAGAGGCGGCGGCCCGCGAGCAGCTCCCACACCACGATGCCCATGGTGAAGACGTCGGCGCGCCGGTCGACCTCGCCGCGGCGGGTCTGCTCGGGCGCCATGTACGAGATCTTGCCCTTGAGCTGCCCGTCGCGGGTCATCGAGAGGCGCGAGGCGGCCTTGGCGATGCCGAAGTCGGTGAGCCGCGCGGCGCCGTCGGTGCCGAGCAGCACGTTCTGCGGGCTCACGTCGCGGTGCACGAGGTTGAGAAACTGGTCGTTCTCGTCGCGGAGCTCGTGCGCCGCGTGCAGGCCCGCGAGCGTGTCGAGCGCGATGCGCGCGGCCACGGGGATCGGGATGCGCTCGCCCACGCGCTGCGCCGCGCGCGAGAGCTGGAGCAGCGTCACGCCCTCGATGTACTCCATCACGATGTAGAGGCCGTCTTCGTCCTCGACGTCGAGGGTGGCCACCACGTTGGGGTGGCGGATGCGCGCGGCGAGGCGGGCCTCGTCGAGGAACATCCGCACGAAATCATCGTCGGTCTCGAGGTGCGGGTGCAGGCGCTTGATCGCCATCAGCCGCGTGAAGCCGCCCGCGCCGAGCGAGCGCGCGAGGAACACCGTCGCCATGCCGCCCGAGGCGATCTCGCCCAGGATCTCATAGCGCCCCAGCCGCGGCGGGTCGGCGCTCGGGTCCTGGTTGAATTGCGTCATCGGGGGCTCCGGCGAGGGGGGCGTCGCGAGGGGTGAATGCCGCGCGCGGTGTGCAGAGGGTCGTGGGTCCGCGGCCGTTTCGTCAACAAAGACGCGGCCTCGGCGTCGCTGCAACTCTACACCGTCCCGGCGCCCTCGTGCAGCGAGCGTCCCGCGGAAAGCCGGGTCAACCGCCCGCGATGACGCGGAGCGCGGCCACCCAGCGCGCGCGCCTCCGTCGCCAGGCGGCGCTCATGGCCTCCCACTTCGTCACCGCCTCGAGCCGCAGGAGCCCTCGGGCGACCTCGGCGTCCGTGGTCGCCGCGTGCATCTGCGCGAGCCACTGGGGGCGCTCCTGACGCCAGGATTCCTGCACCGCGGGCCAGCCCATCGCGGCCTCGAGGGCCACGACCTCGACGGCGAACTCCTGCGGCGTCGTCGCCGTGCGCACCGCGCGCAGCCACACGGGCCGCTGCGTGCGCCACGCGGGCGACACCGACGCCCACGACACGGCGCCCTCGAAATCCAGCAGCGCGCGCGAGACCGACCGCGCCTGCGGCGACCCCTGCGCGTACGCCTCGCGGGGCGCGGCGACCGACGAGACGGCCGCGCACGCCAGCACCATCAGCAGCAGAAAGACCTTCGCCATGGGGGCATCGCACCGCGCGAGGCCGCCCGCGTCAACCCTCGGCTTCGCGCCGCCGCGCATGGGCCGCTACCCGATGATCATCGACTCGTGCAGGAGCCTGCCCGTGCGGTACCGCTCGAGCGACCAGCGTTCGAAGAGCTCGCTCGTGACGCCCGTGTGAACGTGCTCGGCGAGGAGCCTGCCCATCACGGGCGCCATCATGAAGCCGTGGCCCATGAAGCCGCACGCGAGGGTGAGGTTCGAGGGCTCGCTCACGCGGCCCACGATGGGGTTCTGGTCGGGCGTGAGGTCGTAGCACCCGGCCCACTGGCGCAGCACCTTCACCCGCGCGAGGCGCGGCACGGCCCGCACCAGCGCGCGGGAGTACGTCGCGAGGAACTCCCGAGAGCTCTGCTGGTTGATGCCCTCGGGCACCGGGTCGACGGCCACGCCGCCTACGATCTCTCCGCGCATCGACTGCGAGAAATAGAGCCCGTCGGAGAGGTCGGCCACGAGCGGCCCGAGCCACGGCTTGAGCGGCTCGGTCGAGCAGATCTCGTGGCGGTGGGGCTTGTTGGGGAGCGCGACGCCGGCCATGCGCGCGACCTCGGGGCTCCACGCGCCCGCGCAGCACACCACCTCGTCGCACGCGACGGTGAACGCGTCGCCCGCGGGGAGCGCGTCTTCGTTGCGGGTGATCTCCCCGAGGCGCGTCGGGCGCAGGCGCACGGCGGTGATGCGCCCGTTGGCCATGTCGAAGCCCGTCACGTCGGTGAAGGGCGCGATCTCGACGCCGAGGTCCTGCGCGGCCTTCGCGTAGCCCCACACGAAGGGCCAGGGGAAGACCACGCCGTCGTCGGGGTTGAAGCTCGCGCGCACCACGCCTTCGGTCGAGAGCTCGGGCACGATGCGCTGCGCCTCCCAGGGCTCGAGCAGGCGCGTGGGCAGGCCGCAGCGGTTCTGGAGCGCGACGCTCTCTTCGAGCGCCGCGGCGCGCGCGGGCGTGCGCGCCAGAAAGAGGTATCCCCCCTGGCGGAACCACACGTTGATGCCCATCTCGGCCGCGAACTCGCGGCAGATCGCGATGCTCTCGCGCATGAGCCGGATGTTCGTCTCGGTCGAGAACTGCGCGCGCACGCCGCCGCCGTTGCGCCCGCTCGCGCCGCCGCAGAGGTAGCCCCGGTCGACCACGAGCACGTCGGTCACGCCGCGGCGCGCGAGGTGCCATGCCGTCGACAGGCCCATGATCCCCGCGCCGATCACCACCACCTGCGCGCGGCTACGCATCGTCGTCCTCGCCCGCGAGCGACGCCAGCGCGCCGAGGGGAACGGGGTGCAGCGGCGGCCGCGGGGTGAAGGGCAGCGTGGGCTCGACGCCCGTGCGCTCGGCGATCACCCTCGCGCAGAGGTTCACGCACTGCTTGCCCTGGCACCACCCGGTGCCGAAGCCCGTGTAGCGCTTGACCGACTCGATGTCTCGGTGGCCCTTCGCGAGCGCCTCGTCGACCTCGTCGAGGGTCACGTCTTCGCACCGGCACAGGAGCACCTTCGCCGTCACGCCCCACCTCCCAGGTCTCGCGCGACGCGCCGCGCGACGCGCTCTCCGTCGGCCTCTCGCGCGGCAGTGCCTTCGAAGCGCCGCCGCACCGAGCCCGTGACGTAGACGCCCTTCGCCTCGGTGCCGCCCTCGTCGTCGCTGCGGGGGGCGAAGCACCGGCGCGCGGCGTCCCACGCGAGGCCCGCGCCCGCCTGGCCCGCGAGCTCGTAGGCCGCGGCGGGCTCGGCGGCCGACACCAGCGCGTCGCACTTGAGCGTGCGCTCGCCCGACGCGTCGCGGAGCTTCACCGCGCTCACCGCGCGGCCGCCGTACGCCCCGATGATTTCAGCGCCCGGCGCCCACTCCACCCGCAGCTTCATCGCGGTGAGGGCGTCGAAGACCGGCGCCGCCCACGCGCTCGCGCCCGCGATCACCACGCGCTCGCCGAGGAGCACCCCGTGGCAGAGCGCGCGGGCGAAGGCGCGCGCGGTGAAGATGCCCGGCAGGTCGTTGCGCGCGAAGGCCCCCACGAGGTCGTGACAGCCCGTGGCGAAGAGGCGGGCACGCGCGCGCACCAGCGTGACGGCGCCGCCGCGGAGCACCAGCGTGCCGTTGTCGTAGGTCGCCACGGCGCTCGCGTCACAGAGGAGCTCCGCGGGCGCCGCGGGCGAGGGGAACGCGCCCGGGTCGTCGGGGCGGTCGCGGCGGTCGCCGCCGGGGAGGGGCTCCTCGTCGACGACGAGCACCGAGAGCCCGCGCGCAGAGAGCTCGTTCGCGGCGGCGCTGCCCGCGCTCCCGGCGCCCACCACGAGCACGTCGACGTCGCGTTCGGTGTGGGCGACGACCTCGCCGGGCTCGTCGGGCAGCGTGCCGAGGCCCGACATGCGCCGCGCGAAGAGCTGCATCGTGCGGTTCACCGCGTCGCCGAAGCCGACGAGAAAGCGGTGGTGGTCCATGTGCTTCGGAAAGAACCAGTCGGTCACCCCGAACACGTCGATTCCCGCGGTGGGAAAGGCGTTCTGCGAGGTGACCTTGAGCCCGCCGCGGGCCGCGGTGCGGCAGGCCATGACGCCCGGCGTGTCGTCGACGCGCACGAGGCACCCGTCGCACGCGCCGCGCATGCACGACGCGCCGCGGGGCCGGTGGTACTTGGGGCTGCGCGCGAGGGTGAGCCTCCCCGCGGCGGCGAGCGCGAGGGCCACGGGCTCTCCCTCGCGGGCTTCGACGGGCGCGCCGTCGTGCTCGATCGTGACGCGCCGCCCGCCCTCGTCGCGCTGCGCGAGTCGTCGCGCGAGCGGGTGCGCGCCGGGCAGGTCGCGCGCGTCGATGCGTCGTGGGGCCATCGTGGGGTGGCGGATCCTACAACAGCCGCGGCTTCGTCGAGGCGCGGCCCTCCCGCTTGCGTCGGCGGGGCCGGTGCGCCCATGATCGCCGCCCCCAATGGCTGACCCCACCCCCCGCTGCGAGCGCTGCGACAGGCCGACGGCGTACTGCGTGTGCGACCGCGTCACGCCGCTCGACGTGCGCACCCGCGTGCTCGTGCTGCAACACCCCCGCGAGCAGGACCGCGACCTCGGCACGGTGCCCCTCGTGCGCATGATGCTGCCGAAGGCGTGCGAGGTGCGCGTGGGGCTGTCGTGGGCGTCGTTCCAGGCGTGCCTGGGCGACGAGCGCGCCGACCCGAAGCGCTGGGCCGTGCTCTACCCCCACTCGCTCAAGAAGCCCGTTCCGCCGGAGCTCTTGAAGCGCCCCGTGGTGGTGCTCGACCGCGACGGAGAGCCGGTTCAGGGCGCGCGCCTCGAGGGCGTGGTGGTGCTCGACGGCACGTGGTCGCAGGCCAAGGCCCTGTGGTGGCGAAACCCCTGGCTCCTCAAGCTGGGGCGCGTGCTCCTGCACCCGCGAGAGCCGTCGATCTACGGCAAGCTTCGTAAAGAGCCGCGGCGCGAGGCGCTCTCGACCCTCGAGTCGGTCGCCGAGGTGCTGGTCGCCAACGGCGAGCCCGAGGCCGTGCGCGCCGAGCTGCGAAAGGTCTTCCGCACGATGGTGCAGCGGGCGAGGGACCACCAGAGGGCCCACGGACTGCCCGAGGGGTCGGGGCCCGCGCCGGGCGACGAGTGACCTTCGTCATGTGGGGGCCTTGACGAAGGGGGCCGTCGGGGTGTGAAGAGAGGCCGCGGGCGCTCGTATATCCTCGCGCCCCCGCCGCATCTCGTCCGCGCCGCTCGACGACCCGACGGCGCGACTCCCCCCCGGAGGACATCGACCGTCATGAAGCGCTCCCTCGCGATCGGACTTCTTCTCTGCGTGTCCGCGGCACCCATGGCGTGCGCGCGCACCGCGACCTTCAACGTCACGCGCCCCGCGATGCTCAACGCGGCCGCCGTCGGCAACACGATGACCGTCGGCCCCATCGCCGCGCCGAACCCCGCGCACATGCCCGCCGCGGCCGAGATCTCGGCGCAGCTCCAGGGCCGCATCACCAACAGCCTCAACCGCTCGATCAGGCTCGTGGCCGCGGGCGGCGGCATCGTCATCACCGGGGCCGTGCTCGCCAACGACTACAGCGAGACCATGGAGCGCAACAACCGCACGTGCTCGCGCCAGGTGCAGACCGGCACGCAGAACGGCGTGCCGCAGTACCGCACCGACACCTACGCGTGCACCGACCTGCGGCGCGTGGGCACGGGCCTGTCGCGCGTGCAGTTCCAGATCACGCACGGGCAAGACGGGCACGCGCTCTTCGACCAGATCTACGAGTTCGCGCAGCAGGCCGTGACCACGGGCATCTCGAGCGCCTACGAGAACCGCACGCCCGATTACATCAACCCCGACGTGGTCGTGGGCCAGGCCCGCGGCGTCAACATCGAGCGCTTCGCGCGCGTGATCCTCCCCTGGCAGGAGCAGGTCACCGTGGAGTTCGAGGACTGCGACGGCGACGCCCGCTGCCGCCAGGGCTACGACCTCGTGCAGCAGGGCAACCTCGAGGGCGCCGAGCCGCTCTTCACCGCGGTGATCGGCCAGTACGCGCAGGCGGGCGCGACGGTGCCCCCGAACGAGGCCGAGAAGATCGGCGAGGCGTTCTACAACCGCGGCCTCACGCGCGAGTACCTCGGGCGCTACACCGCCGCGGTGGCCGACATCACCCGCGCGATGCAGCTCCGCCCCGACGAGAGCGACTGGCAGCACGAGCTCGAGTCGGCGCAGCAGATGGCCCGCGACCAGGAGGCCCTGCGCCAGCAGGGCGCCGTCGCGAACGAGACCCAGAACGTGCAGCGCGCGGGGACGCCGTGACCCCTCGGGCCCACGCACTCTGCGCCGCGGGCGCCGCGCTCGCGGGCGCGCTGGGCCTGTGGTCGTGCTCGTCGTCGCCGCCGCGCACCGCCGAGACCAACGCGGTGCTCACGCAGCAGAACACGGCGTTCTACCAGGAGCAGCTCGGGCGCGCCCGCGAGGCCCTGAGCCGCCAGGAGTGGCAGACCGCGCGCGAGAACTTCGAAGCGCTCGTCGAGGCCCTGCCGCCGACGGACCCCACGGGCGCCGAGGCGCGCGCGGGCCTCGCGCAGATCGCGTTCGAGCTCGGCGACTACGCCCGCGCGGTGCAGGCCGCGGGGGAGGTGCCCCCGGGGGGCCAGCACTCGGCGGCGGCGCTCGAGTACAAGGGCCTCGCGCAGCTCTTCTCGTGCGACTTCGACGGCTCAACGCAGACCTTCTACCAGCTCGCCGAGGCCGACCCCCCGCGCGGCCGCGTGTGGATCGGCGTCGCCAACGCGTGGACGGGCGCCGCGGCCAACGCCGAGCGCGAGCTCACCACGGTGGTGAGCGGCTACGGGTCGAGCGAGCACGCGCCCAACGCGCGGTTCTACCTCACGCAGCTCGCGCTCTGGAACCGCCGCGCCGGGCCCGCGCAGCGCTACCTCGACCAGCTCCGGCAGTCGTCGCCCGACTACCTCCAGACGCTCGACCAGCGCGCCGAGAACTGGCTCTCGCGCCGCACCCACCTGATGCGCGCGTACTTCACCTTCGACACGCTCGCGCGCCTCGGGCGCATGACCCGCGCGAGCACCGTCGCCGCGCAGGACGCCCACGCCGACGAGGCCCTGCAGCTCCTGCAGCAGAACCCCGGCGCGTGCGCCGAGCAGGTGGCGCGCCTCGCCTCGGCGCGGCAGCAGGGGCAGGCCGAGCGCGAGCAGTTCGCCGCGGCCAACCGCGACGCCGACGGCGACGGCGTGCCCGACGCGCGCGACCGCTGCGTGAACGACGCCGAGACCCGCAACGGCATCGCCGACGACGACGGCTGCCCCGAGCAGACCGCGGCCATCGAGGTCGTGGGCAACCAGATCCGCATCCGCAACGGCTACGCCATCAACTTCGACGAGGGCCAGGACACCGTGCAGGACTCGTCGTCGGGCGTCATCGAGCAGATCGCGCAGCTCCTGGCGAACCCGCAGTACGCGTGGATCCGTCGCATCCGCCTCGACGGCCACACCGACGACGTGGGCGACGCGAGCGCGAACCTCCAGCTCTCGCAGCGCCGCGTGCGCCGCGTGGGCGCGATGCTCGTCTCGCGCGGCGTGGCGCCCGACAAGCTCACCTACGGCTTCTACGGCGAGTCGCGCCCCATCGACCCCGCGCAGACCGACGAGGCCCGCGCTCGCAACCGCCGCGTCGAGATCTTCATCATCGACCCGCCGATGTTCGGCGGCGTGCGCGCCGGGCAGTAGCTCCCCCCTCCGCTGACATCCCCCCTCGGGCGACCGTAGAATCCTCCACGCGCCACCCCACGGCGCAGAGGAGCGATCGACCCATGCGCGCGCAAGGCCCCCTGCACGAAGGTCATCTCGCGGAGGCCGTGCGCCGCGGGGTTCTCACGGTCGACCAGTTGGAGGCCGTGCTCGCCATCGCGCGCACGGGCGCCTCGCCCGAGGCCGCGCACCTGCCCGACCTGCGCTGGACCAACGTGGTGCTCGGCATCGCCGCGTCCGTGGCGGTGCTGGTGCCGGGGGTGACCATCCTCGCGCGGTCGCACGACCTCGGCGCGGGCGGCGTGCTCGAGGCGTGCACCGCGGCCCTCGCGTGCTGCGCCCTCTTCGGCTGGCTGGCTCGCTCGCGCGGCTGGGGGAGGGTGCCCGCGGGGATTCTCCTCGGCGCCATCGCGCCCTACGCGGGCGGCCTGCTCATGTACCTCCTCGACCAGCGCTGGCACCAGGTGCTCACCACGGGCTACCTCTACGACGGCTACGCCTGGCGGGTCAGCTACACCGAGCGCCAGCAGGTCTTCGGGCTGCTCTACGCGCTGGGCGCGTCGGTGTGCGTGGCGGTCGGCGGCGCGCTCTGGGCGCTGCGCCGCAACGGCCCCGCGCTGATGGCGGCGGGCTTCTGCGCGGCCTTTCTGCCGATGTGCGCGGTGCAGGCGGCGTGGGGCGTGAACGAGATGCGGCCGCAGACCGCGACCGCGCTGGTCGCGTCGACGGTGCTGCTCGCGGCGGTGACCCTGCGCAAGACGTGGATGCGCCGCGACGGCGTCGACGGCGCCGCGTGGTTCGAGCTGGGCGTGTTCGGGGCGGCGGGCGTCGTCGCGCTGGTGCGCGCGGTCGACGCGCACGAGTGGCCGCTCTGGTCGCTCGCGGCGCTCGCGACGGGGGCGCTGGGGCTGCGCATGCGCCGGTGGACGTTTCAGCTCTCGGGCGCGCTCGGGCTGCTCGGCTTCACGGGCCTGGGCCTGCACCGCGAGTCGATGGCCGTGATCGGCGGCGCGCTGGTGGTCGCCTCGGTGATGATCGCCGCTGCCGCCGTGTGGCACCGCCGTCGCGAGTCGGCGCGCGCGGGCACCGAGGTCGCGCGCGAGCCGCTGACGCTGTGGGCGTAGAGCGCGTGAGCCCGCCCGGGAGGCTCCTCGCGGTGTGGGGCGGTGACCGCGCGAGGCCGCGCCTCGCGGGCCCGCGGGCGCTGATGGGGAGCGACCCCGACGTGCTCTACGCGCTCGGCGAGCGCGACGGCGCGGTGGTGCTCGAGACGTGGGGCGCCGACACGGGCGTGCGGCTCGCGTCGGTGTCGGTGGCGCGCGGCGGCCAGCTCCGCGCCGACCGCGTGTGGAGGGCCGACCGCGACGACCAGGTGGTGGTCGCGGTGCGCGGCGTCGACCGCAACGAGCTGGCGATCCTCGACCTGCGCACGGGGTCGCTCTGGGAGGAGCAGCGTGTGCCCTTCGCGCTGCGGGTGATGGCCTCGTCGCGTGACGCGCGCACGCACGTCGAGTACGACCGCGAGAGCCCCGGCGACGCGCAGGTGGTCTCGCCGCGCGCGACGCTGCGCCCCGAGATGCGCCAGGGGTCGAACACCTACGCCGTCTCGGGCGACGGCCTGCTCGTCGCGTGCTGGAACGACCGCACCCGGCGCCTGCTCGTCTTCGAAGCGACGACGCTCTCGGTGGTGGCCTCGACCGACGAGCGCTTCGCGTTCCAGGCGCCGTTGCAGATGGTGTTCTCCGACGACCGCGGGGCGCTCTGGTGCGCGGCGGCGGGCGAGGTGCGCTGCTTCGCGCTCCCGTCGATGACCGAGCTCGGGCGGTGGACGGGCGCCTCGCGCGCGGCCGAGATCGTGGCCGTCGACCGCTCGGGCCGCGCCGCCCTCCTCGACGGCCCCGTCGCGTTCGAGGTGGGCCACGAGGGCGCGGTGTCGCCGAGGGACCGGGCGTGGAGCGCGCACCTCGCGAGGCTCTCGCCCGACGGGCGGCGGCTCGCGCACGCGTCGGGCGCCCTCGGCTGGTACGACCTCGCGCGCGAGCAGCGCGTGGAGCTCCACGAGGGCGGCCACGCGGGCGAGGTGCTCTCGATCGCCGCCTCGCGCGACGGTCGCAGGGTCGCCACGTCGTCGACCGACCGCTCGATCCGCGTGTGCGACGCCGCCACGGGCGCGGCCGGGTGGGTGTTCGAGGGCGACGCCGAGGGCTTCGGCGCGCTCGCGTTCGCGCCCGACGGGCGCACGCTCTACGCCGTGACCCACGGCCACGCCCCGCGGCTCACCGCGTGGAGCCTCGAAGACGGCGTCGAGACCACGCCCTCGCCCCTCGCGCTCGACGCGCCGGGGCGCATCGAGGTGAGCGACGACGGCGCGCGCATGCTCGTCGTGCCCGCGGCCGCGGGGCGCGCCACCGCGATCGACCTCGCCCGCTTCGCGCGCGTCGCGGGTGGCGACGCCGACGCGCCGCGCAGCCCCTCGGTCGAGGTCCACGACGACGCGCCCGAGGAGATCCGGCTGGTGCTCCGCGACGCCCCCGACAGCGCGCGGGAGCTCGCGCGCTTCGAGTCTCCCGTGCGCCTCCCCGTCACGGCGGCGGCGGTGGGGGCGCGTCGCGTCGCGCTCGCGGGCGCCGAGGGCCAGCTCGCGGTCGTCGAGCGCACCCTCCGCGAGCGCCAGTGGCTCGGCGACGCGCTTCGCACGCGGGTCACCGCGCTCGCGTTCTCGCCCGACGAGTCGACCCTCTACGCCGGCACCGAGAACGGCCAGGTGCGCGTCTACCGCGTGGCCGATCGCGCGGAGTGACCGCCCCGCGCATCGCCGCTGACACGGCGCCTCGTCTTGATGCACGATCGCGCCGTGCGCCTCATCCCCGCCGAGTGGCTCCCGGGCCGTCACGTCCACGTGTACCCGCCCGACGAGGTGACGACCGTCAACGCCGCGGCCGAGTGCGAGCCGCGCGCCGCGGGCCTCGACGCCCGTGACGTGGCCGCGATCTGGGCCGCGGTCGTGCGGCTCTACGAGTCGGGGCTGCACCCGGCCATCGGGTTCACCCTGCGCCGCCGCGGGCGCGTCGTGCTCGACCGCGCGATCGGGCACGCGCACGGCAACGCGCCCGGCGCCGCCCGCGACGCGCCGAAGGTGCTCGCGCGGCCCGCCACCCTCTTCAACCTCTTCTCCGCGTCGAAGGCCATCACCGCGATGGTGATCCACCTGCTCGACGAGCGCGGGCTCGTGCACCTCGACGACGCCGTGGCCGAGTACATCCCCGAGTTCGGCCGCAAGGGCAAGGAGTGGGTCTCGCTCCGGCACATCCTCACGCACCGCGCGGGCATCCCCTCGATCCGGGGCACGCCCGTGAGCCCCGAGCTGCTCACCGACGAGCGCCGCATCGTCGAGATCCTCTGCGACGCCGAGCCCATCTCGGTGCCCGGCCGCCGCCTCGCCTACCACGCCGTCACCGGGGGCTTCGTGCTCGCCGAGGTGGTGCGACGCGTGACGGGCAGGGCCCTGCGCCAGGTGCTCGCCGACGAGTTCCTCACGCCGCTGGGGTTCGCGACCTTCAACTACGGCGTCGCGCCCGGGCGCATCGCCGACGTGGCGCACCACGCGGTGACCGGGCTGCCGCCGCCGCCCGCGCTCGACGCGGTCATGCGCCGCGGGCTCGGCGTGGGGCTCGAAGAGGCCACGCGCCTCTCGAACACGCGCGAGTACATCACCGGCGTCGTGCCCTCGGGCAACATCATCGGCACCAGCGACGAGGCGTGCCGCTTCTTCGAGATGCTCCTGCGCGGCGGCGAGCTCGACGGCGTGCGCGTGCTCGGGCGGCGCACGGTGCGGCGCGCGATCGCCGAGCAGACGTACCTCGAGATCGACTCGTTCCTCGGGCTGCCGGTGCGCTACGGGCTGGGCTTCGTGCTCGGCAGCGACAGCTTCAGCATCTACGGCGCGCACACGCCCCACGCCTTCGGGCACGTGGGCTTCACCAACGTGATCGCCTGGGCCGACCCCGAGCGCGACGTGAGCGCCTCGCTCATGACCACGGGCAAGCCCTTCATCACGCCGGGCCAGCTCGTGTGGCTCGCGGTGATGCGCACCATCGCCGACCGCTGCCCGCGCGTCGGGTAGCGGCCGGCGGGACGTCTCTCAACCCTTGCGACGGCGGCGGGCGAGGGCGGCGATCGCCCACAGCCCGAGCGCGACGAGGCCCGCGCGGGCCGGGGGCGTGGCGCGGGCGCGGCAGCCGCAGCCGCCGTCCTGCGTGCCGGTGATGCCGCCCGCGGGCGCCGCGCACGTGTGCGACGCCGAGCAGGTCGTGCGGCCGTCGGCGCGTCCGTGGCAGTGCGCGTCGGTGAGGCACTCGACGCAGCCGCCCGCGCGGTCGGTCGTGGCGCCGTCGCAGTACGGCGTGGGCTGGCGGCAGTCGAGGTCGCGGAAGCACCCCATGGCGCACAGCCCCGGGCGCGTCGCGTCGACGGAGCTGCACGCCATGCCCGTGGGGCAGCCGTTGTGGCCCTCGCCGGGCCAGCAGCCGTCGCGGCAGTGGTGCGCCGTCGGGTCGCAGATGCGCCCCGAGTCGGTCGCGCCGCAATCACGGTCTTGCGTGCAGCCGCAGCGGCGCGTGCCGTCGGCGTCCATCACGCACGCGGACCCGTCGCGGCTCGCGGCGCACATGGCGGCCATGGGGCCGACGACGCAGGCCACGCAGCGGTCGGTGCTCGGGTCGCACACGGGCGCGGGCGGACGGCACGCGGACGCGTTGGCCGACGTGCACTCGACGCAGCGGCCCGCGTCGCGCCCCTCGGTGGCGCACGCGGGCGTCGGCGACGCGCAGTCGGTCGGCGACGCGGGCGAGCACCGGCGGCACATGCGCGTCGCGGTGTCGCAGATGGGCGTGGCGCCCGCGCAGTCGGCGTTGCTCGCGCAGCCGACGCAGGTGTTGGTCGCGGCGTCGCACACGCCCGAGCGGCAGTCGGCGTTGGCGACGCACTGCACGCAGCGCCCCGCGTTGGCGCCCGTCGTCGCGCACGCGCGCACGCCGGGCTCGGTGCAGTCGGCCGTCGCGGTCGCGGGCGAGCACGCGCGGCACGCGTGCGTGGCCGGGTCGCACACGGGCATCGAGGGGTCGGGGCAGTCGCGGCCCGAGGTGCAGCCCACGCAGGTGTTGGTGGCCGTGTCGCAGCGGGGCGTCGCGCCGCCGCACTGCGCGTCGCGGGTGCAGGCGACGCAGCGCCCGCGGTTGGTGCCGGTGGTCGCACACGCGGGGCGCGTCGGGTCGATGGCGGCGCACTGCGGGTCGGAGGAGCACGCCACGCAGGTGCGCGTCGCCGCGTCGCAGACGGGCGCGGCGGGGTCGCGGGTGCAGTCGCGGGTGCTGTTGCAGAGGCACACGCCCGCCTGGCGGTCGCAGATGGGGGCGGTGGCAGGGCAGTTGAGGTCGGGCGAGCCGGGCGCGGCGGGGTTGGTGCGGCCCGAGGCCGTCTCGCGCATGTCGGGCAGGCAGTCGTTGTCCGAGTCGGTGTCGAGGTAGTCGGGCGTGCCGTCGTTGTCGGTGTCGACGGTGCAGTCGCCCTCGACCGCGTCGCTCCAGCCGTCGGCGTCGGCGTCGGTGGCGGTCACGCGCGCGAGGGTCTGGAACGCGATGACGGGGATCATCTCGTCGCCGTCGGTGCCGAAGCGGAACTGCATCGCCGTCGCGCCGTCGCGCACGACCGTGCGGAAGTCGTAGAGCTCGTCGTCGAGGCGCGGCAGCGCGGGCGTGCCGAGGATGTCGTCGCCGTCGAGGCCGATGGGCGAGCCCGCGGCGCGTCCCGGTCCGGGCTCGGTGCCGCCGAAGGTGCCCATGGTGGTGAGGCCCGCGGTGTCGCCGAAGCAGCCCATGCCCGCGGGCACCGACGGCCAGTCGTCGGCGCCGCCCGCGCGCTGCGTGAGCATGTTGCCGTTGACCCAGATCTGGCTCTCCTCTTCGGAGCAGGTGTCGCGCGTGGGGTCAGCGGGGAACGACGCGTTGGGTCGGCGGTTGAACTCCCACATCACGCCGACCGAGGCCGCGAAGGGCTCGGCGCGCGAGAAGCCCGCGGCGGGGCAGCGGTTGGCGACCGAGCCGGGCAGGGGCAGCGCGGCGGTCTCGTAGCCGCTCGTGGCCGCGCCCTCGTACACGACGACGTTGCGGCGCGGGCCGAAGTCGAGGTCGTAGACGACGGCGAGAAAGTGCCCCCCGAGCTGGATGACGTTGAGGTCCTCGCGGGCCGCGTCGTCGCCGCGCTCCTGCACGGCGACGCGCGTGACGCCGCCGCGCGACGACGGCCCCACGGCGGCGGCCACGGCCCCGGTCACGTCGGTGATGAACGTGCCCCAGTACGCCGTGCGCCCCGCGGTGGGCACGGTGCTCGAGTAGAACCTCGGCACGCCCTCGAGCGTGCGCGTGACGGCCGCCGCGCCCTCGCCCACGATCACCTGCCGCGGCGAGCCCGCGGGGCCGGGGGGAACCGACGGCGGCCACGCGGGCCGCGCGCTCGTGGCGTAGTAGACCGTGAAGCCCGAGAAGAGCCGCGCCCAGCGCACGCGCCCGCCGCGCGGCACCTGCACGTGCAGCTCGCCGCGCGTGAAGGCCGTGGTGGTGCTGCGCTCGCCCCACGCGTCGGTGGTGAGCCCGCCGCGCACCGTCTCGGCGAACGCTGCCTGGAGGGTCTGCGCCGACGCCTCGCCCGCGGCCATGAACGCCGCGAGGCCGAGCGCGAGGCTACGCGCCCACGGGGATCGACTCGACCGCGACGCCGCTGTCGGAACGCTGAAAACGAAGGAGCTCATCGGGGTTCTCGCTCTCTGCCAGAAAGACCGCCACGGGGCCGAAGAACTCGGCGGCCTCGTCGGTGCTGCACCGCGCGAGGTGCTCGTAGAGCACGTCGGGCTTGTGAAAGCTGGTCGCGCGCACCGACCCGTCGTCGGCGTACTCCACCTGCGACACGAGGTGCGCGTACACCTCGTGGAACGGGTGCTCGCTCGTGAGGTACACCGCGGTGCCGTGGCCCCAGGTCTCTTCGACCACGTCGGCGACGAGGTCTGACTCGGGCGAGAGCGCGACGAGCACTGGGGCGGTGTCGCCGAGGTCCTCGGGGTCGCGCGTCTCGTCGAAGGCGCAGAACTCCTCGCCCGAGCGGTTGATCTTCACGAGCAGGTCGGGCGCGTGGGCGACGTCGACCACGGCGTAGAGCCGCAGCACCTCGTCGCGCAGGGCCCACCGCACGCGGTCGCGCGGCTCGTTGCGAAACGCCGCGAGCAGCTCGTCGGGCGTGAGCTCGCCGTCGTCGTCGGGCGCGGGCGCGGCCACCTCGGGGCGCACCTCGACCGCGAAGAAGGTCTGCCCCGCGGCCACCTGGTCGCCGTGCTGGAGCGCGCACTCGGTCACGCCCGCGCCGTTGACGTACGTGCCGTTGGCGCTGTGGAGGTCGCGCAGCACGGCGCGCGCGCCGTCGAAGTACACCGCGAAGTGCACGTCCGAGAGCCACTCGTCGGGCACGTACACGTCGGCGACGGCCGAGCGGCCCACGGTGCGCGGGCTGCGCTCGGGCGTGACCGTGAGCTGGTGTCCGGTGGCGGGGCCTTGGATGACGTTGAGGATCAGCGGCATGGCGTGTGTGAGAACCCTAGGCGAGCGCGGCGTCGAGGAGCGCCTCGGTCTCGGTGGCGACCCCGTCGGGCGTCACGCGAAAGCGCTGGATCGACTCGCCCGCGTGCCCCTCGGCGACGAAGGTGTCGACGGGGCCGAAGAACGCGTTGGCCTCCTCGAGCGTGCACGAGGGCAGAAACGCCCGCAGCACGCGCGGGTCGTAGTAGCGAAAGAGCATCCGGCCGCGGCCCTCGACGCGCACGCGCAGAAAGCGTCGCAGGTGGCGGCGCAGGTCGCGCATCTCGGCGGCGCTCGTGAGGTAGACGCCCCACGCGCGGCCCCACGCGCTCTCGACGAGGTCGCGCAGCGGCGCCGACCCGCGCGGCAGCGCGACGAGGTACGGCGCCACGTCGGCGAGCTCCTGCGCCTGCCACCCGTCGTAGAGGCACGCGAACTCGGCGCCCGACTCGCGCACCCACGGCAGCACCATCTCGTCGCGCGCGGCGTCGAGCACCGCGTACAGCGGGAACTCCTCGCGCTCGATGCTCGCGAGGGCGACGGGTGCGGGCGCCGCGAGCTCGATCGTCACGGGCGATAGACCGTCCAGGCGCCCGAGCGGTAGCTCGAGTTCGCGTAGAAGCCGTCCTGGCGGTAGTCCGAGACCCATCGGTCGCCGTCGTACATCGCGACGTGGCCGTGGGGGTGGCCCGGCACCGCGCCGAACACCGCCACGTCCCCGCGCTGCGGCGCGTAGCCCGCCGAGCGGTGGTCGGCCACCGACGAGAAGCCCGCGCGCTCGAGGTTCGGGCCGAAGTCCTTGGCGCTGAGCGTCGAGCCCGTGTTGCCGCCGCCTGCCTGAATGGCCTCGCGCACGCTGCGGAGGCAGTGGCCCTGCGAGCGCGAAGCCGCGCGCGCGTCGAGGTGCGCGACGGCCCGGTCGACGTCGATGGCGCGGTGCGCCCGCGGGGCCGCGGCCGTGGCGGTCGCGCGGGCCTGTGTGCGTTGCCGGTGCGAGGCGGCCGTGGTGCGCCGCCGCTGCTGAAGGAGCCGCGCGCGGGCCTCGGCCTTGCGGCGCGCGCACTCCTCGCAGAAGGGCACGCCCGACCTCGCCGCCGCGCGCAGCACGGCGCCCTGCGGGTGCGTGCCGATGAGCACGGTGCTCTCGCCCGCCACGATCACGCCGCCGTGCGCGGTGGGGTCGCCGATGCGCGCGGCCATCTTGTTGCCGACGAGCACGTTGGGCGCGCCCATCGAGATGGTGTCGGGCGGCGCCTGGCAGGTGGCCTTGTCGCCGACGCGCGCCGCGGGCTTGTTGCCGATGAGCACGCTGCCGAGCCCCGAGATGATGGCCCCGCCGACGTGGGGCGTCGGCCCGGGGTTGACCATCGGGCAGGTGTGGTTGTCTCCGAGGCGAGATGCGGGCGGCATTGGGGATCTGCGCTCCCTCACGGTGGGGCGTTCGGTGGCGCGATGGCACCACGAGTGGGCCTTCTGGCGCAAGCGCCTCGCGGCCGAACGCGGGTCGACCTTGACGGCGCGCGCGGCAGGGCGTTCCCATTGCGCCCGTGTTCGTGATCCGAGAGGCGCAGTTCGAGGCGCTCGCCGACGCGCGCCGCGAAGAGTTCGTGCGCGACATGATGGACATGCTCCGCGAGCGCCGCGAGGCCGCCGCGGCGATGGAGGCCGGCGCGCTGCGCGAGCTCGTGGTCGAGGGCGCCGCCGCGGCCGAGGGCTACGGGCTCTTCGCCGACGACGACATCGCGCCCTTCCTCGAGTGCCGGGTGCTCTACGGCCCGACCTTTCCCGCGGGCGACGACGACGACTGGGCGCGCGAGGTGCTCGACGACGCCGCGCTCGACGCCGACGACAAGGCCCTGCGCCTCGCGGCCCAGGTCGCGCTGCTCGACGCGGCCGACGACGACGAACAGACCCCGTAGAAGCCCCACCGCACGGAGCCCGCGATGCACGACGAGCCTCAGTACTTCACCCTCAACATCGGCGTGTGCTTCTGCCGCCCCGACATCCGGGTGAACGACATCCCGCTGCTCACCGAGGACGTCTCGGGCTCGCGCATCGACGTCGAGCTCCCGCTGAACCAGCACGTGTTCACGGGCGACAACACCCTCTCGGTGCGCCTGCTGCCCGCGCAGACCTCGCCGCAGGCGCCCTCACTCTCGCTCGACAACGCCAACGTCGAGTGCTCGGTCGAGCTCGTGCGCCGCCCCTACGGCGACGGCGCGGGCGAGCGCGTGGTGCTCGCGAGCATCGCGTACCGCGGGGGCTCGGCCGAGCCCTTCTCCGCGAGCTCCGACGGCCCCGGCGCGTCGCCGCTCCAGTCGGTGTACGAGCCGCGCGAGCGCGCGACGGCCGCGCGGGTGGTGAGCCTCGCGACGCCCTTCCCCGAGTGGCGCTGGGTGCGCGCGCCCGCGATCGAGCCCGGCCCCGAGGTCTTTCGCGACCTGCTCGCCGAGCACCAGCGCTTCTGGAACGCCCTGCGCGCGAAGGACGTGCCCGCGCTGCGCGCGATCATGGCGGCCAACGCCCGCGAGGTGCAGGCGGCGTACTACCTCCACGACCTCGACGAAGCGTGGCGCGTGATCGGCATCGAGGCGATGCTGCGCAACCCCGACGCCGAGCTCATGCCCATGCCCGCGGACCTCGAGCTCGAGGTCTTCGCCAACGGCCGCCTCGCGCGCCTCGCGACCCCGGCGGGCGACGGCCCGATCCGCTTTCACGAGCGCGACACGGGCCTCGACGCGCACATCGGCGCGTGGTTCTGCCGCGCCCCCACGGGCGCGTGGGTCATGATTCGCTGACGGGCCGCGGCGGGGGCACCGACTCGTCGATCATGTTGCGGTCGTAGTGCCTGCGAAAGAACGCCAGCGCGACCGCCCCGACGCCCACGGCGAACCACAGCGTCGCGAAGCGCACGAGCAGCACGCCCGCGGCGGCGCTCTCGCGCGGCATCGTCGGCCGCGAGAGCTCGAGGAGCAGCGTCTCCATCGTGGCCTCGGTGGCGCCCACGCCGCCGGGGAGCATCGCCACGGCGCCCGCCACGGTCGACACCGCGTACACGAAGAACGACAGCGCGACGGTCACCGGGTGCCCGAGCCCCCGCAGGATCACCCACAGCCCCAGGCACTCGCAGCCCCACGCGACGAGCGAGAGGATCGTCGGGAGCACCAGCGCCTGCGGCCCCGCGAGGATGCGCAGCGCGGCGTAGGCCTCGCGCGCGCGCGGCGCGAGCTTGCGGCCCACGGGCAGTCGCTCGGCGATCTTGATCACGGCCTCGCCGAGCGCGGGCACCGAGATGAACACCAGCAGCGCGCCCACGAGCAGCGAGCCCATGAGCGCGGGCACGCGGCCGCCTTCGAACCAGAAGCTCCCCGCGACGGCGATGAGAATGAGCGCGATGAGGTCGGTGAGCCGGTCGGCCACCACGACGGGCGCCGTGCGCACGATCGACACGCCGCGCGCGCTCGCGAGCAGCGCGCTCTTGAAGACCTCGCCGGCCTTCGCGGGCGTGATCGACATGGCGAAGCCCGAGAGAAAGATCACCAGGCTCTCGACCCAGGGCACGCCCTCGACGCGCAGGCGCAGGAGGTAGTACTGCCACTTGAGGAAGCGCAGCGCGTAGTTGCCCGAGGCGAGCGCGAGGGCGGCGGCGAAGGTCCACCAGGAGTAGTGCGACAGGGCCGCGCGGAGCTTGCCCACGTCGTTGTAGAGGATGAACGCCGTGTACACGAGCACCGCGAGCATCGTGACGGCGAGGACCTTGCGAGCGTTCATCGGGGGGGCTTCTTGCTGGGGTCGTTGCGGTAGCGCTCGCGGAGCGCGTACGCGAGGAGGAGGGTCACCGCCGCGAGCACGACGGCCGCGGTGGCCGCGCGGGGCAGCGCGACGAGGCCGCGGCGCAGCGGTTCGGGCGGCGGGCGCTCGTACACCACGCGCTGCCAGGCCGCAAGCAGTGGGGCGAGCGCCGGGGGCACGTCACTCGTCGGAGCGCAGGCCGTGCTTGCGGAACAGGTCGCGCAGGTAGTGGCGCTCGATGCCCGCGAGCGCCGCGGCGCGCGAGAGGTTGTTGCCCGTGCGCTGGAGCAGGCGCGAGAGGTAGTCCTTCTCGAACTCGTCGATGAGCGTGCGCTTGGCCTCTTTGAAGGGCGCCAGGGGCTCGTTGACGCTGGGCTGCGCCGACTGGGGCGACGCGGGCGGCGCGGCGCTCGCGGCCGACGGGGCGCGCGCGCGCTCGCCCGAGAGCATGCGCTCGAACGCGAGGTCGGCGTTGGTGATCACCGCGCCCTCGGCCATCATCGCCGCGCGCTCGACGGTGCTCTTGAGCTCGCGCACGTTGCCCGCGTACTCGCGGCGCTGAAGCTCTCCCAGGGACTCGGGCGAGATGGCCCGAGCGCCCTGGCCCGGCGGCAGGCGCTGGAGGAAGTGGTAGACGAGCAGGGGGATGTCCTCGGGGCGCTCGCGCAGCGGGGGGATGGTCACGCGCGCCTGCGCGAGGCGGTAGTAGAGGTCCTCTCGGAACTTGCCCTGGTTGATCATCGTGCGCAGGTCGCGCCACGTCGCGGAGATGACCCGCACCTGCACGGGCCGCGGCGTGGTCGAGCCCACGCGCACCACCTCGCGCCGCTCGAGCACGCGCAGGAGCTTGGGCTGCAGCTCGATCGGCAGCTCGCCCACCTCGTCGAGAAAGACCGTGCCCCCCTCGGCGGCTTCGAAGACGCCGACCCTGCGCTCGCTCGCGCCGGTGAACGCCCCGCGCTCGTGGCCGAAGAGCACGCTCTCGGCGAGCGTGCTGGGGATGGCCGTGCAGTCGAGCACCACGAAGGGCCCCGAGGCGTAGTTGCTCGCGTCGTGGACGGCGCGCGCGGCGAGCTCCTTGCCCGTGCCCGTCTGGCCCTCGATGAGAATGGAGAGGTCGGTGCGCGCGAGGCGGGCGAGGGTCGAGAAGAGCTCGCGCATGGTCACGTTGCGCCCGCGCAGCTCGCCGAACGCGGGCAGGTCGGCCACCTCGGTGGCGAACGCGGCGTCGAGCTCGACGCGCAGGATCGTGCTGCCGACCTCGAGCGTCGCCCCCGAGGGCACCACGGCCTTCTCGATGCGCGCGCCCGCGTAGACGGTGCCGTTGCGGCTCGAGAGGTCGGTGATCTGCACGCCGCCCCGGTCCTCCGCGGCGCAGATCTCGAGGTGAAACGACGACACGGTCTGGTCGCTCAGGCGAAAGTCGCAGCCCGCGCTGCGGCCCACGATGGCGCGCTGCACGGCGAAGACCTTGTCCTGGCCCGCGTCGGGGCCCGCGACGACCGCCACGTGAACGCCGCGCACGGTCGGGCCCCGGAGGCGGTCGGCGTGGATGGTGCGCGTGTGCTCCGCGTCGAGGAAGCTGGGGTTGTCCCGGGTCACGGTGGCGTAGTCTGCCATCGGCGCGCGCGGCTGCACAGAGCGGAGCGAGCGTCACGCGCCGCGTCGCGGATTCGTGGGCGATGAGGGCTTCCGGCCGACGGGCGAGTGGGCGTAGCCTCTCGCGCCGTGACCGAGCGCCCCGCCAGCCCCGCGCGCAAGGCGTTCCGCGAGGACGTGTGGAACCTCCCGAACGCGCTCACGATGATCCGCGTCGCGCTGATCCCCGTGGTGCTGTGGTACCTGGCCTCGGGCACGCCGCGCGACGCGTTCATCGCCGCGTGGCTCTACGGCGCGAGCGCCGTCACCGACCTGCTCGACGGCTACCTCGCGCGCAAGTGGAACCTCATCAGCGTGTTCGGCAAGTTCATGGACCCGCTCGCCGACAAGCTCCTGGTGATGGCCACGCTGATCTACCTCACGCGCATGGGCCGCATCGCGCCGTGGATCGACATAGTCCCGGAACCAGTTGAAAAGCTGCTCGCGCATGACGCCGAGACGATTGC